>NZ_FOCS01000031.1:0-50979 GCF_900110155.1 Methylobacterium sp. UNC300MFChir4.1
CATCTACCGGGCGTTCCGGGATGGATCGTGGCCGATCGGGGCTACTCCAGCCACCGCTTCCGGCAGCACGTCCGAAACGCCGGGGCAAAACCTGCCATCCCGTCCAAGCGCAACGAGGCTCCCGCGCGCTGCCCAGAATGGATCTACACCAACCGCAACATCGTCGAGCGGCTCTGGGCACGGCTAAAGGAATGGCGAGCCGTTGCCACGCGCTACGAAAAGACCGCCGCCAGCTTCAGCGGCGTCCTCTGCCTCGCCGCCGCAATAGATCACCTCAGGTGACGACAGACCCTAGTCCTCGACATCGGCGCGCAGGCCCACACAGCTCTTCACACCGCCTACAGGATCATCGCGCGCGAAGTGCCCGAACTCGCCGTGCACCTGACCACCTATTTCGGCGGGCTCGGCGACAACATCGACGCGGCGCTGTCGCTGCCGGTGGCGGGTCTGCACCTCGATCTCGTCCGGGCTCCGGAACAGCTGGAACCGGCGCTCGCCCGTGCGCGGCCGGACCTCGTCCTGTCGCTGGGAGTCATCGACGGCCGCAACGTCTGGCGGGCGAACCTGCCCGAGCTTCTCGACCGCCTGGAGCCGATCGTCGCGAAGCGCGGAGCCGAGCGTCTGGCTCTCGCGCCCTCCTGCTCTCTCCTGCATGTCCCCTACGACACGCAAGCCGAGACCGACCTCGATCCCGAGTTGAAGGGCTGGTTGTCTTTTGCCGTGCAGAAGATGCACGAACTCGGCGTGCTGCGGAGCGCCCTGGTGGACGGCCGGTCCTCCGTCGCCGACGACCTCAAGGCGTCCGGCGCAGCTGCCTCCGCCCGCGCAACCTCGCCGCGCATCCACGACCCCGCCGTCGCAGGCCGCGCGGAAGACGTGAACGAAACGATGGCCCGCCGTACACGCCCGTTCGAGAAGCGGCGTCCGCTCCAGCGCGAGCGCCTCGGCCTGCCCGCCTACCCGACGACGACCATCGGCTCGTTCCCGCAGACCGCCGAGGTTCGAAAGGCCCGCTCGGCTTATGCCAAGGGCAGCCTCGACGCGGAAGGCTACCGTGCCTTCCTTCAAGAGGAGACCGGACGCGCGGTGCGCTGGCAGGAAGAGATCGGCCTCGACGTGCTCGTCCACGGCGAGTTCGAGCGCAACGACATGGTGCAGTACTTCGGTGAGCAATTGGCCGGCTTTGCCTTCACCAAGCATGGCTGGGTGCAATCCTACGGCTCGCGCTGCGTGCGGCCGCCGATCCTCTACGGCGACGTCTCCCGCCCGCAGCCGATGACCGTGGAATGGTGGCGCTACGCGCAGTCGCTCACCGACCGGCCGATGAAAGGCATGCTCACCGGGCCGGTGACGATCCTGAACTGGTCGTTCGTGCGCGACGACATCCCGCGCTCCGCCGCATGCCGGCAGATCGCCCTGGCGATCCGCGACGAGGTCGTCGACCTGGAACGCGCCGGCGCGCGGATCATCCAGATCGATGAGGCCGCCCTCCGCGAGGGCCTGCCCCTGCGCAAGGCGGACTGGGCGGGCTACCTCGCCTGGGCGATCGAGAGCTTCCGCATCGCCGCCTCGGGCGTGCACGACGCGACCCAGATCCACACCCACATGTGCTACTCGGAGTTCAACGACATCATCGGCGCCATCGGCGACATGGACGCCGACGTGATCTCGATCGAGACCTCGCGCTCGCGCATGGAGTTGCTCGGCGCCTTCACGCGCTACCGCTACCCAAACGAGATCGGCCCCGGCGTCTACGACATCCACTCTCCGCGGGTGCCTGAGACGGCCGAGATGGTCGACCTGCTCCGCCGGGCGCGGGAGCGACTGGAACCGGACCAGATCTGGGTGAACCCGGATTGCGGCCTCAAAACCCGTGGCTGGGCCGAGGTGAAGCCGGCCCTCGTCAACATGGTCGCGGCAGCCCAGACCTTGCGGGACTCTGCCCGATGACGCGAGGGGGAGCGGGTGGCGCGAACACCCGCTTCCCTTGAACGAACGCGGCCCCGGATCGACCGGGGCCGCTCTCCCAGCGACGAAGCGTCGGTCCCGATGTCCTCACATGATCCCGGCGTAGCCTTCACGGTCGCCGTCGTTTCTTGCCCCCGTCATCCCGAACTCTTCCGCTGGCGGATCGTCTCGCCGGACGGTCCGCTGGATCTCGTTGGATATGCCTACGCCACCCGTTGGATGGCCGAGCGCGCCGGCTTCGTCGCCCTGCAATGCCACCTCGCCCGGGAACGCGAGCGAGAGGGCGCATCGCAATCTCGGTTCTCCGACCGTCAGCCACCCGCATAAGGGGCATGGAGGCTCCGGGTCTCGTCCACCGCCAGCGGCCGGCCGACGAAGGGAAAGGCACGCTGCACGCAGGCCTCGCGTTCGCAGACCTTGCAGCCCGCACCGATCGGCGTCGCGGCGTTGGGGTCCGAGAGATCGAGCCCTTTGGCGTAGACCAGCCTGTCGGCGTGGCGCAGGTCGCAGCCCAGCGCCATGGCGAAGGTTTTTCGCGGGGCGCCGTAGCCCGGCGTGCCGTGCTCCACGGTGCGGGCGACCCAGAGGTAGGCGCGCCCGTCCGGCATCCGCGCGATCTGCGTGAGGACCCGGCCTGGCTGCGCGAAGGCCTCGTAGACGTTCCAGAAGGGACAGGTGCCGCCGCCCCGCGAGAAATGGAAGTCGGTTGCCGATTGCCGCTTGGAGATGTTGCCGGCGCGGTCCACTCGGATGAGGAAGAACGGTACGCCCCGCGCCTCCGGCCGCTGGAGCGAACTGAGGCGATGGCAGATCGCCTCGTAGCCGACGCCGAACCGCTCGGAGAGACACTCGATGTCGTATCCAAGCTTTTCGGCCGCGGCCAGGAACGGTCGGTAGGGCATGATCAGCGCCCCCGCCACGTAGTTGGCTAGCCCGATCCGCGCCAGGCGGTGGGTCTCGCCGCCTCCGGCGCTGCGGGCGAGCGCGTCGATCGGTCCGTCGAGTTCGATCAGCGCGAGCTGCGTCGCCATCTGGAAGGCACGTTGGCCGGGGGAAAGCCGGCGCAGCAGGTGCAGCGAGCGCTCGGCCTCGTTCCAGACGCGCAGCGGCCCCTCGTCCGCCATCGCGATCCGGATGCCGTGACGCCCGGCGAGGTACCGGGCGAGGCCGGTTTCCGTTTCGCTGATCCCGAGACGGGCCTCACCGAACAACCGCTCGGCGTGCGTGTCGAGCGCATCGAAGTAGTTGTGATGGGCGTAGAAGAAGTCGCGGACTGCCTCGAAGGCCGCGGGCTGGTCCGACACGCCTTCACCGGAGCGCAGGCCGAGATGCGCCACCAGGGCCTCGGCCCGGTCCGTTTCGCCGCGGAGACGGCGGTGCAGAATCGTCAAGGCGCGGGCGATGCCGGGCATGTTGGCGACGAGATCGCGGATCTCGGTCGCGGAACTCGCCTCGCCGACCTGCGGATCGGACAGGATCTCGCGCAGTTCGGCGAACAGCCGCGCCTCGTCCCCCTCCGAGAACAGTTGCACGTCGACCCCGAAGGCCGCGTTGATGCGCAGCAGCACCGGCACCGTGAGCGGGCGCTGGTTCTTCTCGATCTGGTTGAGATAGCTCGCCGACAGATCGAGGGCGGCGGCCAGGGCCGCCTGTGTCATTCCCCTCTCCTCGCGCAGGCGCCGTAGCCGTCCGCCGACGAAGACCTTTTTCACGCGTCACCTTCGCAAACTTCGCAGAACCAGCCTGAAACCGAGACGGATCTTCGCTAATTCAGGCCTTCAAGCTACTGATGAAAGTATGCTTTTCACCTAGCCGGCCTCCAGCGCAAGGGGCTTCGCAAGGCGAGGAGAATATGACCGTGTCGACTTTCCGAGATCTCGTCCCGGCGGCCGCCGAGGACCGCTACCGGGGCATCGAGCGTCCCTATTCCCCCGCCGAGGTGGAGCGCCTGCGCGGCTCCGTGCGGATCCGGCACACCCTCGCCGAGGAAGGTGCGAACCGGCTGTGGCAACTCCTGAAGGACGAGCCCTTCGTGAACGCGCTCGGCGCCGTCACCGGCAACCAAGCCATGCAGATGGTTCGGGCCGGCCTCAAGGCGATCTATCTCTCCGGCTGGCAGGTCGCGGCGGATGCCAACACCGCCAGTGCCATGTATCCCGACCAGAGCCTCTACCCTGCCAATGCCGGGCCGGAACTCGCCCGCCGGATCAACCGCACCTTCCAGCGCGCCGACCAGATCGAACATGCGGAAGGCGCGCGCAGCGTCGAGACGTGGTTCGCGCCGATCGTCGCCGATGCCGAGGCCGGGTTCGGCGGCCCGCTCAACGCCTTCGAGATCATGAAGGCCTATATCGAGGCCGGCGCGGCGGGCGTGCATTTCGAAGACCAGCTCGCCTCGGAGAAGAAGTGCGGCCATCTCGGCGGAAAGGTGCTGATCCCGACCGCGGCCCACATCCGCAACCTGACCGCCGCGCGGCTCGCCGCCGACGTGATGGGCACGCCGACCCTGGTCATCGCCCGCACCGATGCGGAAGCCGCCCTGCTCCTGACTTCCGACATCGACGAGCGCGACCAGCCCTTCGTGGATTACGAGGCGGGCCGCACCGCCGAGGGTTTCTACCGGGTACGCAACGGCCTGGAGCCCTGCATCGCCCGCGCCGTCGCCTACGCGCCCTACACCGACCTGATCTGGTGCGAGACCTCGAAGCCGAACCTCGACGAAGCCCGCCGCTTCGCGGAAGGGGTGCACCGGGCGCATCCGGACAAGCTGCTCGCCTACAATTGCTCCCCATCGTTCAACTGGAAGAAGAACTTGGACGATGCCACCATCGCCAAGTATCAGCGCGAGCTGGCGGCGATGGGCTACCGTTTTCAATTCATCACTCTGGCCGGCTTCCACCAGCTCAACCACGGCATGTTCGAACTGGCCCGCGGCTACCGTTCGCGGCAGATGGCGGCCTATTCCGAGTTGCAGGAGGCCGAGTTCGCCTCCGAGGCGAACGGCTACACCGCCACGCGCCACCAGCGCGAGGTCGGCACCGGCTACTTCGACGCCGTGTCCCTAGCGATCACCGGCGGCGCCTCCTCCACCACCGCCATGGCGCATTCCACCGAGTCCGCTCAGTTCGAGGACGGCAAGCCTGCCCCCGCGGCGATCGCCGCGGAGTGACGCGCACGGCATGAACCCGTCGCCGCCCGGCCTGTCCGCCGAGCGGTGCCTCCCGCCCATAACCAGGAGCCCGACCATGTCTGAGCCCGATTTCTCGCGCCTGCTCAAGCCTGCCGAATCCGATCAGGATCGTGCTCTGCGCCGGATGGCGGATGCGGTCCATCACCTCAATCTCGCCGTGATCCGCGCCGTCGACGCCGGATTGTCGGTCGAACTGGTGCGGGCCTCCCGGCACCATGACGGCAGCGGCAACTGGGGCGACCAGATGGTGCCGCTGGTGCGCGTGCGGGAGGCACAGGCCGACGTCACCGATCAGGCCGCAGCATGATCCGGCTGACGGACAAGGCAGATGGCCACAGCCTCTACCTCAACCCCGCGGCGATCGAGTCGATCGGCCGCGAGCCTGCGGGGAACGGTCCGGGTGCCGTGATCCGCACGGTGACGAGCGCCCTCTTGACCGTCCTGGAGAAGCCCGAGGTCATCGTGGCGCTCATCGACGACGGATGTAGAGGCTGGCCGGAATCGGACCCGCCTCTGCGAGTACCCTACAGGGGGCGCTGACACCCCCCGCCAGCACGACGATCCCTGCACCAACCGGAGGAGGCTCGCCTTGGTCTCCGGTTCTCGAGAAGGGTCACGAGATGCCCGTACTGCGCGTTCGAACGCATCACTCTGCCGAGCCGCTGGAGCATCACCGCCAGCTCGCCTGGGCGCTGGCGGAGGTCGCCGCCGATCGGGCACCAGTCCCGGCCGAGGCCGTCGCGATAATCGGCGAGCGTATCATCGACAACGCCGCCCGCGCCGCCGCCGCCCTAGCACGCGGAGCGACAATGAGCGCCCGGGTGCAGGCGGCCCTGCACTCCGCACGGCCCGGCGCGACTGTCTATGGCTTGTCGATCCATAGGCGGGTCTCGCCGGACTGGGCCGCTTGGGCCAACGGCATCGCCGTGCGCGACGCCCGCGGTCACGATAGCGCCGTTTCGGGCGGCGACGCGCAGCCGCTCGACAGCATCGGGCCGATCCTGGCAGTGGCCCAGCATTGCGATCGCAGCGGCACCGACCTCATCCGCGGCATCGCAGCGGCGGCCGAGGTGCAGACCGCCCTGGCGCGCGGGATCGGCGCGAACGAGCACGGCCTCGACACGGCCATACATCTCGCGCCGGCGGTGGCGGCCGGCATCGGCGCATTGCTCGCGCTTCCGGTCGACACCATCGACCGGGCGATTCGGGCGGCGCTCGACGTCACCGCAACACGACCGCCGCCGAGAAGGGATCTCTCCTGGTGGCGGGCGTCGGCGCCGGCCTTTGCCGGCAAGGCCGCGATCGAGGCAGTCGATCGGGCCATGCGCGGTGCGCCCACGCCGGCACCGGCCTACGAGGGTGAAGATGGCATCTTCGCCTGGATGCTGCGAGGCGAGGCCGCCGAGTACGAAATACGTCTTCCCGCCAGAGGTGCCCCGCGCACGGCGATCCGCGACGGCAGTCCGGCTGCGCGAACGCTCCGGCGGCCGGACGACGCCTTCCGCGCGCGCTGCGCTGATGTCGTCCCAGATTTCGAGCAGGACCGCTTCCTCAACACGGTCCATCGGCTGCCGCGGCTCTCGGCCAACGACCTGTTCGGTCTGACCTTCTCCGTTCCGCCCGGGTCGCTCCCCGCTCCCCGCCGCGTCGGACTCTTCGAAGGGCGAACCGGAACCCCGCCGCTCCCGACGCGCCCCGCTCCCGCCCTCCGCCTCGTCGAACCCACCTGAAGGAAACGCCCGTGCAGACAGTCACCGCGATTCGCGCCGCCCCGAAGAAGTCCGTCGCCTTGTCCGGCGTCCAGGCGGGCAACACCGCCCTGTGCTCTGTCGGCCGGTCGGGCAACGACCTGCATTATCGCGGCTACGACATCCGCGACCTCGCCCGCGACTGCACCTTCGAGGAGATCGCCCACCTCCTAATCCACGGGAGCCTGCCGAACACCGTTCAGCTCGCCGCCTATCGGCGTCGGTTGCAGGGCTATCGCGGACTGCCCGCCATCGTCCGCACCACCCTGGAGGCACTACCCGCGGCGGCCCATCCGATGGACGTGCTGCGCAGCGGCGTCTCGGCGCTGGGCTGCGTCCTGCCGGAGGCACCAGAGCAAACCGCTGCCGGCGTCCGGGAGATCGGGGACCGACTGCTCGCCTCCCTCGGCTCGATGCTGCTCTACTGGCATCATTACACGCGGCACGGGCGCCGGATCGAGGTCGAGACCGACGACGAGTCTATCGGGGCGCATTTCCTGCACCTCCTGCACGGCCGGGCACCGAGCGAGATCGAGCGCCGCGCCATGCACGTCTCGCTGATCCTCTACGCCGAGCACGAGTTCAACGCCTCGACCTTCACCGCCCGGTCGATCGCCGGAACGGGCGCCGACCTCTATTCCGCGATCACCGGCGCGATCGGCGCCCTGCGCGGCCCCAAGCATGGCGGCGCCAACGAGATCGCCCTCGACAGCCTCAAGCGCTATGCCGACCCGGACGAAGCGGAAGCCGACATCCGCCGCCGGATCGAGGCGAAGGAGGTGGTGATGGGCTTCGGCCATCCTGTCTACACCGTGGCCGACCCGCGCAACGCCATCATTCACGACGTGGCCCGCACGCTGGCGCTGGACTCGGGCGAGGGCGAGTTGCTGGCAATCGCGGAGCGCGTCGAAGCGGTCATGGGCGAGAGCAAGAAGATGTTCGCCAACATCGACTGGTACAGCGGCGTCGCCTACCACCTGCTCGGCATCCCGACACCGCTTTTCACGCCGCTCTTCGTCATGGCCCGCACCTCGGGCTGGTGCGCGCACGTGATCGAACAGCGGGCGGACAAGAAAATCATCCGGCCCTCCGCCAACTACGTCGGACCGGAGAACCGCCCGTTCGTGCCGCTGGCTGCCCGCGCCGCGTCCATTGTCGCTCTGTCGCAGGTCGTCTGAGGCCGCAGGCCGAAACGATACCTCCTGTCAACGCGGATCCCGCAGCGTTGCGGGGTCTGCGCCGTTCGTGTGCGAGCACTCCGCTCCGCACTATCCAAGAAAGCGAGAGACGTTGCGTCGATGTCTTACGGTGGCTCCCCTGAGCGTTTCTGGCCCGCGAGCCTGATCTGGTGGCCGGTCAGCGCCCGGACGGTGTGCGTCTGGCCGGCCCGCCTGCCGCGCCCCTGCAACAGCAACCACCGCCCGTTCGTCGCGCGGCTCCTGCGGACCCGGGTGCGGATCGTTACGTGGGTCGCCGGAGGGGTGCCGTCGATCTCGTGTTCAACCGGGGTCACCGACCTCACTCGCGCAATCGCAGAGCCTGCTTGCGGCCATTGGCCGGGTAGGCCAAAGACTCGACCGGTCTGTCGCCCAGGAGATGCTCGCGGATGATGGCGTCGATACCGGCCTCGTTGACGCCGCCATAGACCGTTCCCTCCGGCCAGACCTGCACGACAGGCGCGAGGCTGCACGGGCCGAGACAGCTCGTCGTCGCGCTCATCATCCCTGATCCCGCAGTGCGCAGGCTTTGACCTTCCTGTTCGTTGCGCAGGTGCCCCCAGATTGCCGCGGCGCCGGCCTCGTTGCACGGGCCGCCCTGGCAGACGAGGACGCGGCGGTGAGCAGCCGCGACCACCGATCCAGTGGTGGCCGGGTGCTCGGCGGGCATGAACGGCTTTTCCCGGCCGGCCGTCTCCACGAGGTCGGAAACCAGATCCGTCAGGCGTTCGCTGGCATTGGGGCCCGGGCCGATCCGGATCGCCGGCCCCTCCGTATCCCATTCCAGCTGCCACCGGGCGAGCGTGCGCCCGATCCAGGCCCGGAAGCTCGCTTCCATCGGGAACAGGAGCGGAACGAGGCGGATCTCGCGGAAGGGTCGGCGCCGCAGGTTCGCGACCACCTCTCGCAGGGCCGGCTGCCCCTGCTCGGTGAAGGCGTAGGTCGCAAGCGCGATCTCGTGAAGGCCGGAGACTTGCCCGGCCAAGCGCTCCATCTCCGCCCGCGGTGCCGCCGCGATCGCGCTGCGCGCCACGAGCACCACGGCGATGCCGCCGGCCTCAATCCCAGGCAAGGGCGCCCCCGCTCTGGTACTCGATCACCCGCGTCTCGAAAAAGTTCTTTTCCTTCTTCAAGTCCATCGCCTCGGACATCCAGGGAAACGGGTTCTCGGTCTCGGGGAAGACCGCCTTCAGGCCGAGCTGGGCGCAGCGCCGGTTGGCGATGAAGCGCATGTACTGTTCGCAGAGAGCCGCGTTCAGGCCGAGAAAGCCGCGAGGCATGGTGTCCTGCCCGTAGGCAGCCTCCAATTCCGCCGCCTCGGACAGCATGCCCCGGATCTCGTCCTGGAAAGCGGGCGTCCAGAGATGCGGGTTCTCGGCCCTGATCTGGTTGATGACGTCGATGCCGAAATTGAGGTGCAGGCTCTCGTCGCGCAGGATATACTGATACTGCTCGGCGATACCGATCATCTTGTTGCGCCGCCCAAGCGACAGGATTTGCGCGAAGCCGGTGTAGAACCACATCCCCTCGAACACGACATAGAACGCCACGAGATCGCGCAGGAAGGCTTGATCGGCCTCCGGCGTACCGGTTTTGAACGACGGGTCGTCGAGGTGCTGGGTGTATTTGAGCGCCCAGGCCGCCTTGGCGGTGATCGAGGGCACCTCGCGGTACATGTTGAACAATTCGCCCTCTTCGAGGCCGAGGCTCTCGACTATGTACTGGAAGGTATGGGTGTGTACCGCCTCCTCGAAAGCCTGCCGAAGCAGATATTGCCGGCATTCGGGATTGGTCAGGTGGCGGTAGATCGCCAACACGATGTTGTTGGCTACCAGCGATTCCGAGGCGGCGAAGAAGCCGAGGTTGCGCTTGATCGCCCGGCGCTCGTCGGCGCTCAGGCCGTCGCGGGAATGCCACAGGGCGATATCGGCCTGCATCCCGACTTCGGTCGGCATCCAGTGGTTGTTGCAGGCGGCGAGATACTTCTCCCAGGCCCAACGGTACTTGAGCGGCAGGAGTTGGTTCACGTCGGCGCGGGCGTTGATCATCGCCTTGTCGTCGACGCGAACGCGACCGCGATCGGCGGGAATGGCGCCGAGCCCCGTCCCATCCGAGGGAAGCGGGGCGGGAGGCGTGAGGGGGGCGGGAGCGGAGGGCGTGGTCCAGTCGAGCATGGCGGATCCGGGATAGCGGGAGCGAAGGGAACCCGGAGGCGTGGCGCCTCCGGGAAGGACGGTCACTGGCAGGCTTCGCAGGTCGGATCGTCGAGGCTGCACGAGGCGGCCGGCGCCGCCACCGCGACGGCATTGAGCCGCCCGTCGGTGCCGCGCAGGGTCGATTTTTCGACTGCGGTCGCCCCGCGCGAGCGCAGGTAGTAGGTGGTCTTCAGGCCGCGCTCCCAGGCGAGCCGGTAGAGGGCATCGAGCTTCCGGCCCGAGGGCTCGGCCATGTAGAGGTTGAGCGACTGCGCCTGATCGATCCACTTCTGGCGGCGGGCGGCCGCCTCGATCAGCCAGGCACTGTCGATCTCGAAGGCGGTGGCATAGAGCGCCTTGAGGTCGTCGGGCACCCGGTCGATCTGCCCGAGGCTGCCGTCGAAGTATTTCAGGTCGGAGACCATGACGGCGTCCCAGAGGCCGCGGGCCTTGAGGTCGCGCACCAGGGCGGCGTTCACAACCGTGAAGTCGCCGGACATGTTCGATTTGACGAAAAGGTTCTGGTAGGCGGGCTCGATCGACTGCGCGACGCCGCAGATGTTCGAGATCGTCGCTGTCGGTGCGATGGCGAGCACGTTCGAATTGCGCATGCCGGTGGTGCGGACGCGCTCTCGCAGGCTCTCCCAGTCGAGGCGCGCGGAGCGGTCAAGGGTCAGGCCGCCACGAGCCTCCGCCAGGATCTCCACCGAGTCGATCGGAAGCACGCCCCGGCTCCACAGCGAGCCATCGAAGGAAGGGTAGCGCCCGCGCTCGGCGGCGAGATCGCAGGAGGCGGAGATCGCGTGGAAACTGACCGCCTCCATGCTCGCATCGGCGAAGGCCACCGCCTCGTCGGTCGCCACCGGCAGGCGCAAGGTGTGGAGCGCATCTTGGTAGCCCATGATGCCGAGGCCGACCGGCCGGTGGCGTAGGTTCGAGCGCCGGGCCTGCGGTATCGTGTAGAAGTTGATGTCGATGACGTTGTCGAGCATCCGCATCGCCGTGGCGATGGTTCGCTGCAGGCGGGCGTGGTCGAGCCCCTCCGGCGTGACATGGGCGGCGAGGTTCACCGAACCGAGGTTGCAGACGGCGACCTCGTCGTCCGACGTGTTCAGGGTGATCTCGGTGCAGAGGTTCGAGGAATGCACCATTCCGGCATGGCCCTGCGGCGAGCGCAGGTTGCAGGGGTCCTTGAAGGTGATCCACGGGTGGCCGGTCTCGAACAGCATGGTCAGCATGCGCCGCCACAGGTCGACGGCCCGTACCTGTTTGAACACCTTGACGCCGCCCGCCGCGGCCCGCGCCTCGTGCGACTCGTAAGCCGCCTTGAAGGCCGGGCCGGTGAGATCGTGCAGGTCCGGCACCTCGTCCGGCGAAAACAGCGTCCAACTGCCGTCCTCGGCGACGCGCTGCATGAACAGGTCAGGCACCCAGTGCGCGGTGTTCATGTCATGGGTGCGCCGCCTATCATCGCCGGTGTTCTTGCGCAGGTCGAGGAAGGCGTCGATGTCGACGTGCCATGTCTCGAGATAGGCGCAGACCGCACCCTTGCGCTTGCCACCCTGGTTGACAGCGACCGCCGTGTCGTTGGCGACCTTCAGGAAAGGCACGACACCCTGGCTCTCGCCATTGGTGCCTTTGATATGCGAGCCCAGCCCGCGCACCCGCGTCCAGTCGTTGCCCAGGCCGCCCGAATATTTTGCGAGTAGCGCGTTGTCGCGCACTGCGCCGAAGATGCCTTCCAATTCGTCCGGCACCGTGGTGAGGAAGCAGGAGGAGAGCTGTGGGCGGGTGGTGCCGGCGTTGAAAAGTGTCGGCGTCGAGGCCATGAAGTCGAACGACGAGAGCAGGTCGTAGAATTCGATCGCCCGCGCCTCCCGGTCGACCTCGCGCAGGGCGAGCCCCATGGCGACGCGCATGAAGAAGGCCTGCGGCAGCTCAAAGCGCACCCCGCCGGTCTGAAGGAAATAGCGGTCGTATAGGGTCTGGAGGCCGAGATACTCGAACTGCCCATCCCGCTGAGGGCGCAGAGCGGCGGCGAGCCGGCTCGTGTCGAAGCGCAGCAGTTCCGGATCCATTAGGCCGGCCTCCACGGCCCGCGAAAGGTAGGCCGGAAAGTACTCGGCGTAGAGCGTCTGCATCTCGGCGCTGCTCGCCGCAGCAGGGCAAGCGAAGATGTAGCTCAGGGCCTCGCCGCGCAGCCGGTCGAGGAGCAGGCGCGCGCTGACCTTGGCGTAGTTCGGCTCCTGCTCCACCAGGGTCCGCGCCGCCATGATGCCGGCCAGCGCCACTTCGTCGGCGGTGATTCCGTCGTAGAGATTGCGCAGGGTCTCGGCGAGGATCGGCCCGGGAGCGACTCCGTCGAGACCGGCGCAGGCTTCCGCCATCAGCGCCGCCAGGCGAGCGGCATCGAGCGGCGCGAGGCTGCCGTCGGGAGCGCGCACCTGCAACGTCTGCGCGGGGGCCTGCGCGCCTGCCTCGGCTGCCTTCTCCCGGCGGGCCTGGGCGCGAGCCTCGCGGTAGAGGACGTAGGCGCGAGCGACCTTGTGGTGCCCTTCGCGCATCAACGCGAGTTCCACCGCGTCCTGGATATCCTCGATGTGCAAGGCGCGCTCCGCCTCGGCCCGGCGGGTCAGGGTGGCGACGACGCTGTCGGACAGACGCGCGACCACATCGTGGACCCGGCGGGAGGCGGCTGCGCCGGAGCCCTCTACAGCCAGAAAGGCCTTGGTCACGGCCACGGCGATCTTTGCGGGATCGAAGGGCGAGACGCCGCCGTTGCGGCGGATCACCCTGAAGGGAGGCTCGGCGGTCGCGGATGTCCGCTCCGCAGCAAGACCTGGTAGCTGCCCCAAGGCAACGGGCGGATCTATATGAAGGGAAGACACGTGCAAAACCCCAATGATTGGGGGCCGCGTGCCGAAGGAGCGCCTGCGCGATGCGACGCCGACGGGCGTACACCGACCATGCGACCCACCGGGACACCCCGCCCGAGAGACGTTCGTCGATCGAGGCAGGTCTCCTGGCTCGCGGGTCGTCGCCCCTGCCTGGCCTTCCCGACGCGAACGCCAGTGACCGTCTTCGGCAGAAGCTCGCCGCTCACAGTTGCGGGGGCAGCTCCGGCGTCACCCCAGCGGGCTCACCGGATTCCCTCTTAGCCCCCGACCGAAACGACCGGGGGAACCTCGAACGCTAGGGATTGTATGGAGATGCGCCACAAACTCAAGATGCTGTGTTCACGTCCTGTGGATGACGGGGAGCAGAAAAGTTCGCGCTTGCGTTCCAGTCGCGGCACCAGAGGCGGCCGCCCTCCGTGATCGCCGCGCCCACTGCGCGCCCCACCGCTTCGCCGATGGGCGTGTGGAGGCCGGCGAACCGCTCCGCTTCACCGCGAGCCGGTGCGGCCGCGACGATGCAGTCCGTGCCCGTCCCCGAGACGACATGGCCGTCCGAAAGATGGCCGAGGTCGAGCAGCGCCACCGTCCGTGCCTGCGTCGCGATCGAGATTGTCTCGACCAGGGCGGCCTCCGACAAGGTGCTGGAGACGTGGACGAGGACGTTGATCGTCCCGATCCGCGATGGCATCGCCGATCGCGGCACGCCCACCCGTCCTCCGTTCGAGAGGCCGACCGTCGCAAGACATGTCGCGGTGATTCCCTCCACCTCTGCCTGGGCGAAGTGATGATGCCGCACGTCGCGGGAGGTCATCAGCGCGATGGCATCGACGAGGCCGGCCTCTGCCATCCTCCGGTCAAGGAAGGCGAAGGGATCGACGGTAGGCGGAAGGTCGGCGTTGCGGACTTCCAGCCACGCGACCGTCCGGCCTGTCCGGAAGCCGGGCTTGGTCATGGCCCAACTCAGCATCGCTTGCGGCTCTTCGAAGGCAGCGACAAGGAAGGGGCGGTCGAAGGTGACATGGAACGGGAGCGTCATGGCGTCGTCGATCCTGTCGTCCCGCAGGTGCGATGTCATCCTTGCGGATGAGGGTGCGCAACCGAAGTTGCCTCTCGTTTCAAGCGTGTCGCTTAAGACACATTCCACCGGCATGCGAATCCACGCATTGATTGGCGGATCAACTCATCTGTCAAAAACTTGATGGTTTCCTTCGGGCAGCAAAATGGAAACGCGGTGAGGTGCCGGGTTTCGATCCTGGCGCGATGCCGCGGCTGCCCCCGCAACTGTAAGCGGACAGGCTTCTCGTCATCACGTTACTGGGCCTGCGCCGGGGAAGACGACGAGCAGACGGCGACCCGCGAGCCAGGAGACCCGCCGTCAGTCGTAGTCGCACGCGAAGCGCGCTGGGCGGGGTGTTCCGGCGGGTGTCGAGTCGCAGCGTATCCTGCGAGGAGGCGGTCTGCCCGGCCTCGTTCGCGGTGACGTGCCACTGCCTGCGCGCCCGCGTCTTTAGACCTGCACATTTTTCTTCGTCGCACGCGCGACACCGGGCCTTCGGGCTCGTCCGGTCGCCTCGCGCCGGAACTCCGAGAGCCGATGTATCGTCGCAATGGAGCGGGTCGCGGTGATCGAGACGCGACCGATGCCGCCGTTCCACGCGCCTGCCATGCGACGGATCCCGAGCCGGGTCTACAACTTGTTCGACAAGGTCTACGCCGTCAGCGGCGACGCCGTGAACGGGATCGGCAACAAGTGGCAGCTCGGACGCCCGCTCTCCGCCGAGGTAACCTACACCGTGGCGTAGTGAGGCTGAGGGCGTCGACTGCGCCTCGTCATTGGCCGGGACCGACCCAGAGGACGGCGTCGGCCCCCGGCTCGGGTGTTCGGCGCGCGAAGCGCACACCGAACACCTGGTCGAGGACGGGCGATCCGGCGACGTCTTCAGCCGGACCGTCGAGGACGATCCGGCCGCGCTCCATGAGGACGAGCCGGCCGCAATCGCGGGCCGCGCGATCGAGATCGTGCAGGATGACGACCACGGTGTGGTCGCGCGCATAGGCGGACAGACGCCGCATCAGGTCGATGCTGTGCCGGATGTCGAGGGCGGCGCCCGGCTCGTCAGCCAGGACTACGTCCGGCTGGGCGATCAGGATCGCGGCAAGCAGCGTTCGCGCCCGTTCGCCTCCCGAGAGGCGCGACCACGGCCGGTCGGCGAGCGCCGTGAGTTCGTGCTCGGCCAGCGACGCCGGAAGCCCGGCCCCCGCCCCTGGCCGACGGCTTGCCCCAAGCTCGACGACCTCCCGCACCGTGTAGTCCCAGGCCGGCTGGAAGGATTGCGGCAGGTAGCCGATGCGACGGCCGCGCTCCGCGGCGCCCATCCCGGAGACCGCATGCCCGTCGAGGGCGATCCGGCCCGACGACACGTCCCTCAGCCCGGCGAGGCTGCGCAGCAGGGTCGATTTGCCCGCGCCGTTGGGGCCGATCAGCCCGACGAGGTGCCCCGGTTCGAGGGTCAGCGAGACCGCGTCGAGGAGCCGGAGCCCTCGCTCCGACACGGTGACGGACTCGGCCACGAGACGGCTCAAAGGCGCATCCGCCGTCGCAGGAGGATCAAGAAGAACGGACCGCCGGCCGCTGCCGTGATCAGGCCGAGGGGGATTTCGGCGGGAGGCAGCAGAGACCGGGCGAGCCCGTCGCCCAAGGTCACCACGATGGCGCCCACGACCGCCGAGACCGCCAGCAGTCGGCGGTGGCGGGGGCCGACCATCCAGCGAGCGACATGCGGCGCGACCAGCCCGATGAAAGCGACTAGGCCGCCATAGGCCACCGCCAACGCCACCACCGCCGCGCCGACGAGCACCGCTCGGTGGAGGAAGCGCTGCGCATCGAGGCCGAAAGCGCGGGCCTGCTCTTCGCCTAGGCCGAGCAGGTCGAGGCCGCCGGCGAGGGGCAGGCTCAGCGCCAGGGCTCCGGCCGAAAGGGCAACCATTAGCGCGAGGCTCGGCCAGGTTGGGGTCTGGATGCCGCCGAGCGTCCAGCTCAGCACGACCTGAAGGCTCACGCTCTCGTCGGAAAGGGCCAGCATTAGGAACGAGCGCACCGCCCCGAGCATTGCCGCCACCGCGACGCCGGCGAGCAGCAGCCCCGCCGCATCCGCGGTCGCGGCACCGCGGGCGACGGAGAGCACCAGAACCGTCGCGCCCCAGGCGCCGGCGAAGGAGAGGCCGGCGAGCGCCGGCGCGGAGGGAATGCCGAGGGGAACCAGCAAGGCGATGGTCGCGCCGATCGCCGCGCCGCCGGCCGAGCCGAGCAGGTAGGGTTCGGCCAGTGGATTGCGGAACACGCCCTGGAAGATCGCGCCGCCGAGGCCCAGCATCGCCCCGACGCAGGCGGAGGCCAGGACGCGCGGCAGGCGCCACTCGCGAAGGAGGCGGCTGCGCAGGTCGTCGCCTCCGGCGAACGCATGAAGAAGGTCGGCCGGGCCGGCCCAGTCGTGCCCGGCGCTCATCCCGAAGGCCAGGGCGAGGACGAGGAGCGGAAGAAGACGAAGTGCGAGCCTCACGGCCGGCGCCCGGTCGCGGGATGGAGAAGGGCCGCGAGGCGCTCGATGCCATCCACGGTGCGCGGCCCCGGTATGAGGAACTCGGCGCGGGGCACGACGAAGGCCCGTCCTTCCTGCACGGCTCTCATCTCGCGGAAGCCCGGACGCGCGGTCAGTTCCCGCAACTCGTCCATGCGGCCTGCCAGAAGCAGGACGTCGGGATCGGCGGCGAGCAGCGCCTCTGGCGAGACCTGCGCGAGATCTCCGCGACCGGTCAGCGCCGGGCAGCCGCCGGCCCGTGCCAGCGCGTCGGCGGTGTAGGTGTTCGGCCGGGCGATCAACAACAGGCCGTTGCCGAGCCGCCCGGTGACGAGAACGATCCGCGGACATCGCCTGGCGCTCACGGCGGCGGCGACACGGGCGAGACGCGCCTCCAGCGCATCGGCGACCTGCCGACCTAGCTCCGCCTCGCCCATGGCACGGCCGACGAGGAGAATGTTGCCAAGCACCTCTTCGACGCTGCGGCTGGTGAGCACCAGGACCGGCACGCCGAGCCGTTCCATCGGCGCGACGAGTTGATACGCCGCCTGGCGGGCGGGTGTCACCAGCACCAAGTCGGGCGCCTGCGCCACCACCGCGTCTACCGAGAAGCCGAGGCGTCCACCGACCACCGGCTTCGTCGCCGCATCCGCCGGATAGCGGGTGAAGGCGTCGATTCCGACTATTCGATCGGTGAGGCCGAGTGCCGCCACCAGTTCGGTGTTCGAGGAGAAGATCGTGACGATGCGCCGGGGCGGCTCGGGCAGAACCACTGCCCGGCCGAGGGCGTCGATCAAGTGGACCGGCGCGGCCGACAGCGGGGCTCCCGCGATGCAGAGGGAGACTAGACCTCCGATCGCGGCGCGCATCTCAGAACCGAACCTGGAAGCCGACCTGTACATCGCGGCCCGGCGCCGAGGTGCCGCCGCTTCCGTTGTAGAAGCGCAGGTCGGCGAGCGCCGTCCCGGCCCCGGCCGTGGCGATGAACAGCGGGTGGTAGTTCACGTCGAAGAGGTTGCGCACCTGTACGAACAGCTTCGCGCCGGGCAGCACCTCGACCTCGCTACGCACGTTTACCAGGAAGAATGGGTCCTTGCGCCAGATGTATTCCCGGTAAGGCTCGGCCGCCGGTACAAGCAGGTTCTCCTCGGTATTGTACCACACCGGCCCATTGAGCACCCCTTGGAGTTGGACCGTCCACGGATAGGGCACGTCCGACTGCCCGAAGCGCGTGCCCAGCGCGAGCTGGTAGAGATAGACCCGCTCCACCCGATGGGTGTTGGCCGAGGTGACCGAGAGTGAGCCCTCATCCTTCATGTCGAAATTGTAGTTGCCGTTGACATACGCTTTCCAGCGCCAGACGCCCGGCTCCCAGGCGAGCATGCGCAGCATGTCTGTCTCGTACTGCACCTCGATGCCGCGCACGACCACGTCGCCGGGATTGTTGATGTAGTCGGAGGTGTTGACGTTGCCCGGTCGCGCGCGGGTGATGATCCGGTTCGAGATGATGTTCTGGAACAGGGCGACGTCGAGGCGTGAGAAGGAATTGGTCAGCGTCATGCCGACCTCGATCTGCTCGCTCGTCTCCGGCCGGATGTTGGAATTGCCGAAGACGCGCCCGCCACCCAGCGTGTTGAAGTCGGCGGCGAGTTCGGTCGCCGTCGGTGCTCGGAATCCCGAGGAGGCGCCGACGCGGAAGGCCGCCCAGTCGGTGGCCTTGAAGGTCGCGCCCACCGAATAGGTGGTCGCCTCGTAGGGCCGCGAGCCGTTCACCTGTCCGGTGAGGTAGGGCGTAGGATCGAATCTCGTCGTTCCGAAGGTTTGGCGCACGCCGCCCCGCAGAATCACGCGGTCATCGAACAGGCGCTGCGTGTCCTCCAGGTAGAGGGCGTGGAACTGGTCGGTTTGGTTGTTGTCCTGGGGCGAGACCTGCGCCAGCGGATTGCCCGGCACGCCGACCCGGAAGCGGTCGGAGCGCAGCTGGCTCGTCTCCCAGTCCCAGCCGAGCAGCAGGTCGTTTCCGGCGAACAGGGTGAACCGGGGCTGGAAGCGGGTGCCGGTGATGTCGAGGTAGCGGGTGTTGAAGTCGGCTGCCGTGCCACGAACCGGAAGGCCGGTCCCCCCACGCTGGACCGGCGAGGCCCATTTGAAACGGTCTTCGTCGTTGACGCGGTAGAATTGCGCGAACAGGCTCATACGGCCGTCGTCCGAGCGTCCGGTGTAGCTCGCGTCGAACGAGCCGTTGACGCGGTCGTCCTTGCTGTAAAGGTTGCCACCGGAGCCGCGGAAGCCAACGCCATAGATCCCGTCGCTGCGCAACGTAAAATCGAAGCGGTTGTTCGGGTCGATCTGCAGGCCGAGGCCGCCCGTGATGCCCATGCGGCTCCACTGCGTGTTAGCCATGCGACCGCCGCCAGAACCGGCATAATAGTCGTCGCGCTGGGCACCGGAAACGCCGAGATAGTAATCGAACGGGCCGGCGACGCCGCCGGTCTGCGCCCATCCGTCGGCGAGCCCCCAATTGCCGCCGATGCCCTGGACAAGGGTGCCGGGGGCCGTCCGCCCGGTCTTGAGGATGATGTTGATCACGCCGCCGATGTTCTGGCTGCCGTAGATCACCGAGGAGGGCCCGCGGATGATCTCGATACGCTCGACATCGGCGATAGACAGCTTCGAGAGGTTGGCCGTCCCGGCTCGCCGGCCGTTCATCAGGACGAGGACCTGGCTCTTGAAATCCTTGCCCTGGCCGTCCGTGGCGCCGCCGCGGATGTTGATCGAGGTCTGGCCGGGCGTCCATTCCGAAAAGAAGCCGACGGCGTAGTCCTCCAAAACGCCGGTGATCGACTTGGCGGTCGAGTTCTCGATCATCGACCGGTCGATGACCTGCACCGTCCCGGCAATCTCCGAGCGCGGCTCGGGACGGCCGGTGGCGGTGACGACGAGCTGGTCCAGGCTAACTTCGGCGTTGTCCTGGGCCGCAGCGATGGTCGAGAAAGCACTCCCACAGGCGATCGAGACAACGACGGGCAGCAAGCGGCGGGGCATCACGAGTCGTGTCTCCAAACGAGAAGGGCCGAGGCGCGGGGGACAGAAAGTCGAAGGCCGCCGTCGACGGGGACGGCCTGCGCGGCAAGATGGTCGTGAATCTCGGGGCGACGCGGATCGTCGGGCGGCCAGTGCAAGCGGTCGGCGAGGTAGGCCGACAGGCGTGCGAGATCGGGAGTGACCACGCTGAAGGTCCAGTCCGCCCGGGCGGCGATGGCGGGGCGGTCGCGCGGCGGCAGGCCGCGCAGCACGATCTCGACGCCAGGTGTCTCGTCCTCGTCGTGCCAAGTGCGGGGCAAGCAACCGGCGAGACAGAGGCCGCGCGGTCCGTTCTGAGCCGGTACGACCCAGACGACGCTGCGCCGGGCCCAGTACCGACACCGCGCGAGGAATTCCGCCGCGTCAGTCAGAGGCGCCGGCATGTTCGCAGCGAGCACCGTATCCGCGCATGCCGGCGGAAGATCAGCCCGCCTCCAATCCGCTTCAATCAGCCGTGGCGGAGGGATGAGGGTGCGAAGCCGCTGCTGCATCGCGGCGGCGGGCTCCACCGCGATCCATGACGCGCTGGGATTTCTGATAGCTTGCCCGAGCTGACCGCCTCCTGCGCCGATATCGAGCAGATCCCCGATCCGCGACACCGCCGCCCTCAGCAAGAGAGCGAGCTTGGCGACGTAATCGGACCCGTCGATCCCGGCTGCGTACAGTTCAAGGGGATCAAGGCGCGCCTCCTCGGGCGAAGGGGCGGCGGCCGCGTTCAACTTCCGTATTGGGCTCAACGGTCCTTCCCCGAACCTTGGGGAGGGAGCCGCACACGGACGCAATGCGGAGACAGCATTTCGCTGCCCACATGCGACCCGTCAGGACACCCCGCCCGCGAGACATGTCGTGGTCAGGGCAGGTCTCCTGGCTCGCGGGTCGCGGCCATCCGTCTGGTCTTCCCGGTGAAACCTCACCAGTGACGCCGATCGACGGATAGCTCGCCGCTGACAGTTGCGGGGGCAGCTCCGGCATGAGCGCCGAAGCGCCGCACCGGATTCCCTCTTAGCTCGCCACCTTGTGATGGCGAGAACCTTGACCATTCGCCACAAGCCTGGGCGCAGCACCGTTGTCAATGACGCGTTTGCAACGTGACGGAATAGATTTGCACGATCGCGGAGAATTTCGGCAGGGTAACGACGCGCTTTCCCGGTCAAGATATAGATCCGCGTCGCGCCGAATTATGCGCAGAAATCGCTACCTGATACCGACAGGCACCAAGTCGATGACTGCGCAAACCGCGCAGAACGCCGGAGACGAGGTCTCTCGTTCCCGGTGCTTATGACCGAGGTGCCGCGCTGGACGGAGATTCAATCGGCGCAAAAGTCTCTGCGCGTCCGCCGACGTCCAAATGACGCCGCCGCGCGGCTTTCTCACGGCGCGGCGTGTCAACTCGATCGCGACGGCCTGGGCGCTGCGTCCCTGGTCGCGCATGATCGCTTCCAGCACCGGAGTGATGCCGGCGACGTAGCGCTGCGCGCGGGCCGATCCGGCACGACGCCCGGCATCGCCCCGGGTCGGACCGGGCGCGACGGAGATCGAACCCCGGGCACGCATCAGAACCGCCCGGCGATAGTGAGGCGTACGGCTGTCGGTTCGACAGGATGGAGGACGCGGTCGACAAGTCCCTCGGCCGGTTCCCCGGGCAGGCGGGAGACGTAGGCGTAGGTGATCTGGTCCGACTTGCTGTTCGTCAGGTTCAGCACGTCCAGCGAGACGCTCACGCCATTCTCGAAATTGTAGCCGACCCGACCGTTGAGTAGCGCGGTCGGACGCGAGCGGATCGAGTTGTCCTCGATCAGCGGGCGCGGCCCGAAATACCGGAAGCGGAGCGAGCCGAACCAGCCCAATGGCTGGCCGAAGGTTACGCCCGCCGAGGCGATGGTCGTCGGCGCTTCCGGCACCCGATTTCCGACGGGGTCGTAGTCCGAGAAGCGGGCGTTGGTGATCGTCAGGTCGCCCTCCAGCGACAGCCACGGTGTCACCGTGTAGCGGTTCGTCCATTCGACGCCGAAGCGGCGGGTCGGGCGGCTCGGCTCGGTGGTACCGGTGTCGCCCTGGAACAGGTTCTCCGACGCGAAATCGAGCCGGAACAGGGCCAGGCTCGTCTCCAGCCCGGCGATGGAGCGATTGCGCAGGCCGATCTCGTAGCCGGTGGATGGGACGAGGAAGGGCGAGCGGGTGGTGTTAAACAGCGACGAGGTCGGATCGACGGTGGCGGTCACGCCGCGCACGTCGTTCGAGTGGAAGCCGCCGCCGTAGT
This sequence comes from Methylobacterium sp. UNC300MFChir4.1, assembly GCF_900110155.1. Classification (NCBI taxonomy): domain Bacteria; kingdom Pseudomonadati; phylum Pseudomonadota; class Alphaproteobacteria; order Hyphomicrobiales; family Methylobacteriaceae; genus Methylobacterium; species Methylobacterium sp. UNC300MFChir4.1. The sequence goes on from NZ_FOCS01000031.1 coordinate 22,138, forward strand.
TCACGTAGAGCTCGGTGTCGAACCAGGGGCCCAGGACGAGGCCGAGCTTCGGGTTGACGATCCCATCCCGCGCCTTCCCGGAATTGGCTGGCGTGTCCGACACGACGCTCGCGTAGTAGCCATCGGCCCGGAAGCCGAGGCTGGTGCGCAGCCAGTCGGTCCAGCGCACGCGGTTGTCGAAGTAGAAGGCACCGCTCGTCTCCAGTACGCGGTCGTCGAGGATGCCCGAGCGGTACTGCCGGTTGGTGGTGTTGAACAGGCCGACGCGGATCGAGTCGGTGCGGGTCTGCACGCCGATCTCGTTCTCCATCGGAAGGCCGAACAGATCGCCCTGGAAGATGTGCAAGGCCTCGCCGCCGCCGATGATGCGCTGGTCGAGCTGGTGGAACTGGTCCCCGTTGACGGGATCGTTCAGAAAGTAGGTGAAGTCGTTGAACAGGTTGAGCTGCGAGCGGATCACGTAGGCCGAGGCCCTCGTGACCCCGGTATCGTCCGTCGCACTGAACCGGCCCGACAGGGAGAACCGGGAGGTGTCGCCGCCATCGGTCGGGTTGATGGTGCCGTAGCGGCTGATCAGCCCGGAGACGATGGCCCGCTCGGGAATCTGGTTGGTGGCGGTCCAGCGGGCAGCGTAGGCCATACCGGTGACGGAGAACCCGTCCAGCGCCGTGCCCTGGCTGTAGCGGGCGACCGTGCTGATCTTGCGCAGGGCATCCGGCACGGTCCAGGGCCCGTCGTAGACCTGCGCGTCGGCGGCGACGAGTAGGTTGCCTTCAGCGAACGGGGTCGAGGCGATTGATAGGGCGCGCTTGTAGCCGAACGAGCCGATTGAGGTGAGCGCGAGGTTCTTCTGCACACTGTCGAGGTAGTCGATACGCACCGAACCGGCGGAGGCGAAGTCGCCGTCGCGGACGAAGTACGGCCCCTTGTGGAACTCCACCGCGCCGACGAGTTCGGGGATGAGGAAGTTGATGTCGGCGTAGCCCTGTCCGTGGGCATGGGTGCGCATGTTGAGCGGCATGCCGTCGAGGAACAGGGCGATGTCGGTGCCGTGGTCGAGGTTGAAGCCGCGCAGGAAGAACTGGTTGGCTTTACCCTCGCCCGAGTGCTGCGTGACGATGAGCCCCGGGACGGCCTCCAGCACCTCGCCGGGGCGGGTCACGGGCCGGTTGTTGACCTGCGCCCCGGTCAGGATCCCGGAGCTGGCCGAGTCCACGCTGAGCAACGAGCCGCCGATGCCCGTGACACCGCCGACATATCCGGCGCTTGCGGCAGGCGCGGTTTGCGGCTTCGTGGCTACCGTTTCCGAGGTGACCGAGATCTCCTCCAACGTTGTCTCAGCGGTGGAAGTGGCCTGTGCAGGACGATCCTGCGCATGGGATGCGGTCGACAGCACGACGAGGCTGCAACCTGAAAGCGCGAGCATGGCGCGAAGAGAACGACGGGACACGTAAGCCTCGACGGCGGCAGTGGCACGTCACCGCGAATGAAGTCGCCGCGCTCGGCAGCAGCCCAGCGATTCGACACCCGTCAGGACACCCCGCCCAACGCGTTTCGCGTGTGACCACGGCTGACGGCAGGTCTCCTGGCTCGCGGGTCGTCGCCCTTGCACCGTCTTCCCGAATGACACGCATCCAGTGACGCGGTGGTGCTGGGCTCGCCGCTTACAGTTGCGGGGGCAGCCGTGGCTTCGGGACTAGCCCCTCACCACGTTCCCTTTTGATCCCCAAAGGGAACCGTCCGGCAAGGCTTAGCATTCGGGCGGCGCTCGCCGTCAAGGCGCAATCCTGCGTCTACGTTTGAACTCGTATTTTCATCCGGGTGGTGTGTCGGGTCGGATACGCCGCCGTGTCGCCACCCTTGACGGCGGACGATTGCCTGCCTCGGATCGTTCATGGCCTTCTGAACGATCGGTCTCGACACATCGATGTCCTTGAACCCCGAAGGGGGCTCTCGCCGCGGACACGGTCGGCCGTGGCCGAGGCAGATCAATAAGCCGCTTTGACAAACTCCATAGCTTCGCGCCATGCTTGGCTATCGTGGTTCCTCGAACCGGCTCGCCGGGTCGAGGCTAAGAGGGAATTCGGTGAGCCTGAAAAGGCGATGCCGGAGCTGCCCCCGCAACTGTAAGCGGTGAGTCTTTGTCGACAATGGTCACTGGCGCTCGCGCCGGGAAGGCCAGGCAGAGACGGTGATCCGTGAGCCAGGAGACCTGCCTCGATCGATGAACGTCTCTCGGGCGGGGTGTCCCGGTGGGTCGCTTGCAGCGGCTGCGTCGGGATGGCGTATCCGCACCGAGATGCAATGCGTCCGCCTGGCCTTCGCCCCAATCTGTCGGGGTTCGCCAGTGTCCGATCTTCGCTCTCACGATCCACTCTCTCCTGCCGGCGTACCTGAAGGTGCTCAGGCGCGCGGCGCAACGACTGTGAGTGTTCAGGCCGAAGCGGTCGGACAGAATCTTCGTGCGCAGGTGCAAGCCTACGCCACGCAGCGCAAGGACCAGGCCGCCAAAGCCGCTGCGGATGTCGCCACTGCGTTCAAGGTCACCAGTAAGAACCTCGACGGCTTCCCATGGATCAAAGCGAGTTGCGAGCGGGCCGCGCGCGACGTCGATGCGTTCGCTGACAGCCTCGCGCAGCAATCTGTCGGCGAGATCACGAATGCGATCGGTGCGGCTGTCCGCCGTCGGCCTGGCCTCGCTGCAGCGACAGCGGTTACAGCCGGTGCTGCGCTCTTCTATGTCGCCCGTCGTCCCGAACTGCGTGGACTGCTTCGTCGGCAGGTTGCGCCCCAGATCGATAGCAGCCCGACACCGGAGGCTTAGAGATTGGCCTGATGCCCCTCTGGCAACGCACGAGCCCCGATCCGGTCCGCCGGCCGGCCGGCTTACTCCTCGACAAGGCTGACAATGCGCACTCTCCGTGACGATCAGGAACCGGTCGATGCGCGTCGGCCCCGTTATCGCATCGGTGAGGCCAGGGGGGGGCGGCAGCTTCGACCCGAGCACGCCTCTACACGAACAGCCTTGAACCTATCTTGAAGGCGATCGTCGACCAAACCGGGTGGTCCGCGACCGAGATCGCAGGCGAGATGACCTGTCGCGGTCTGAGCAAGACCCGCGGCAGCCGGATCTGGACCTCTGCCGATGCCCACAAGCTCCTGCGTCGCCTCGACCAGGCGTCCGGACGACGAGAGGTCAAACCGAACAGTTAAGCAAATCTACGCCGCGATCCTCCTGCTTCCGTAGAGTTTGCTGACCATGAGTTCGAGCAAGCCGTCGAGCCCCTGCACGAAAGTCTGTGTCCTCGATGGCGCTACCGGATTATGCCGCGGATGCGGTCGAACCCGTCAAGAAATCGCAATGTGGGGTGGCATGTCGGAGGTAGAGCGGCGTCGTACTATGAGTAAACTTGAATCTCGCCTGCTCACGAGCATCCGTCAGAACGAGGTCAAATCATGAGTTTGCTGTCCGAAGCGGATCATTCTTTGACCGATTACACCGTGGTTGTTCGACGATGTGAGCTTCTTCCGAGCCACTTTCGATGGAAGGTGTTGCGCCGTGGCGTGCCTCTCGATCTCGATGGGTACGCTTATGCTTCACGCTGGATGGCCGAACAGGCGGGCGCGGTCGCTCTAAAATGTGAGTTCGATCGCAGACGCATCCAAATGACAGCCGATCACACGAGGTTCTGATGTACGAACGGCTGAGATATCCTTTTCCAGTCATCGGCCACAGCCGGACGCTGCCCAAGCGATACAAGTACTCGTGCGGCGTACGGCTGTGGCCGATGAGGCTATCCCTTCCTTCGAACGACAACTACACGCCGGTTAAGCGGATCATGGCAAGCTTCGCGCGTTACATCCGGTACATAGCGACTATGGCAAGGCGCTTCGCAAGGGACCGCGCGGCGAATGCGGGCGAGCTATCGCAAATCCGCACTCGCCCACTGAGCGTCAAAGACGCTTGATGCGTTCTCAACTGCAGGGATGCAGGCGCAGCCCAGTCGCGACCAGCGCCATAGTGCTGCGAGGCTTGGTCGCGCGCCTGCACGAGACCGAGGGGCCGGATCGCGATCTGGATTGCCAGATCGACACCGCCATCTACCGGATCGAGTGGCGGCCCTACCGTGATGACGCTAAGATGGTCTGGGGCCACGGCCCGGACGGGGCGGTTCTCCGCCACGGCAGAGAGAGTTGCCCGGCCGTCACCGCGAGCCTCGATGCCGCGCAGGCGTTGCTGACACGTGCGCTCCCGGGCTGGTCCTGGCAGGTGCATACCGAAAGCCGCCCTGAAGCTGGCTTCTGCGCCGCAGTGTGGCGCTCCTGGGGAAGGACCGCCTACCAGCGCCGTGTCGCTGAAGCCCTGCCGACGCCAGCCCTCGCGCTTACTTTCGCGGTGCTGACCGCACTTTTGGATGATCCCGAAGCCGATGATGCTCTCTGAGAACAGCCCGGCTGCCAGCAAATCCTGACGCCATGCTCGCCCAACAGACCCTCGGCGCCCTGATCGACCGTCACGTTTCGACTGACGTCCCCGAAGCTGTGGAACTTCATACCGACGCCTGCCTCGCCGTGCTCACGAGCTGCGAGGTCGAGCGCGATGAACATGCTCACGCCCATGCGCGGTTGAAGCAGATTGGCGGGTGGTTTGGCGGCGACCCCGTCCAGGTGGCGGCGCTGATCGACACGCTGGCAGCGCTCGACCCTCTGCGCCGAGCCCGGCGCAAGGCGGTTCTCACGCGCGCCTGGGCCGATCTTCTCACCGTATGAAGGGCGCCAGGCCCCCTGGTAGCGCTTGAACGCCCTTGGGTGAGGTGTCTCACAATCCGCAGGCGGTACAAGACGAGATTCTGCGTTATAGATTTTGCGACACGGAACATTATTTTTTCTTTGCGATAAATAGTTTATCTCATCCCAGATGGACGGCTACCACAATGAACTGGCCTGACCGGCCGGCTTTGGACCGACCTGATTGAGAGGATCACACACATTCCGTGGCTGCGCGCCTTCATCGATAGAGCCCGGCCGAATTGCGCGCTCTTCGACCCGCTCGACGAGGCCGTCGCGGCGATCGCACCCCTCTCAGTGGCGGGCGAGGGCCGGACGCTCGGCTTGTTGGACTGAGACCCCCGATTACAGCGCGGCAGCTTTCCGGCGGATGCTGGACCGGCTGGGCATCAAGCTCGCCATCCACGTGGTCCAGCCGTGGTGAGGACGGCGCGCGCGCTCGATGGACATCCGCGGATCAGGCTCGACTGATGACCTCCCCGATGGCCCATCCGAGGTCCGTTGAGCTCCGCTCCTGGGAGATCGGAATCACCCTCGCTCTGTTGTGGGCTGCGGGCGCGGCGTTGCGCATCACGATCCTGGCCCTGCCGCCAGCGCTGCCGGCCGTCGTGGCCGCAGGACTATCGCCGTTCGCTTGTGGACAAGCCTTGCGTCCGCTGGCGTTCGTTCATGATATGTTCCATGAACCGGCATCGCCTATGGCGCAGGTGATCTCCTGACGCGACGCCCGCAGATCGTCTCGATTCCATCGAGACAGCCGCGTCGCCTCATCACCCCCAGCATCCACGCTGCCGGCCGGCGCTCCCGCGTACGGCCGAGGGAGATCTTTTATGCTCGTCTCATCATATGCACTCGCCCCTGCGATCTCAGCACCGGCGGAAGGTGAAGCTTCCGACCAACTCGCCCGCGCCTTCCTGCAGCAGCTCGCGCAAGATGAGCGGAAACGCCTGAAGGCAGGCCATCGCTCCACGTCGTACCCGTTCGAAGACGATGCTCCGCTCGACGACAGCGATGCCGTCGAGCAGATCGTCGCTCAGGACGAGGCGAACCGTGCCGAGACGGCACATGTGCCCATCCCGGCCGATCTCGCGGCCGTGGCCGTGATGCTCGCAAGGGCCGTGGCGGCCGAGACCGGCTTGGTCCGCCGTCTACGTCGCGAGGCGCCCGTGGTCGCGCTCGCGACGAATGTCTCCGACCTCGTCGAGCCGGTCCGGATCGTCGCCGAAAAGTGCCTGTTCCGCTCCCAGACCAAGGTCGTCGACCTCGCCGTGGGGCGAGGCGGCCGGGAACTGAGCCGCCGGCATGCCGCGCTTTTCGTCTGCGACGGGATCGGTCGCGATGCTCGGCCGGACAAAGGCAACGAGGTGATCGGCAGCGCCCTGCATGTGCGTATTCCGATCGTCGGCATCGCGCCCGACCCGAAGCGACAACTGCCACGAGACCTGATGCGCTCGGCCGAGCACCGGATCGCATTGCCCGGATTGGATCAGACTGGCCTCGCATTCGTGGTCGAAGCCGTCGTCGGCGGCCTTCCTTCGCGGAGACTCGATCCGGACCTTCTGCGCATGATCGACATCGCCGATCTGCCCGTCGCATTTCGGAGAACCGGTACGCCCGATGCGTGTATCGACGCGCTTGAGCGGATCCTCGCCTCCAAGGCCGACTTTCTCGGGGACGGCCCGGCACTGGAGGTGCTCGACGGCTACGGCGAGGCCAAGATCTGGGGGCTGGCTGCCGCCGCCGATCTTCGGGCCTATCGCGCGGGACGGTTGGGATGGGCGCAGATCGATCATCGCGGGCTTCTCCTGTCGGGCCCACCCGGCGTTGGAAAGACGAGCTTCGCTAGAGCCTTGGCAAAGAGCGCGCGCGTGCCGCTGGTGGCGACCTCCGTCGCCGAGTGGAACGCGTCGGACTACCTGTCCGGGACCTTGCAGGCCATCCGCAAGGTCTTTGCCCAGGCCAGTTCGCAGGCACCCTGCATCCTGTTCATCGACGAGCTCGACGGCATCTCCGATCGTGCCCAGATCCGGGGGGAATTTGTCCAGTACTGGACGCAGATCGTGAACCTGTTCCTCGAGTTGCTCTCAGGCGTGGACGAGCGGCCGGGCGTCGTGGTCGTGGCCGCGACGAACCATCCGGAGAAGATCGATCCTGCGGTGAAGCGGGCGGGTCGCCTGGATCGTGAAATTGGAATCGAGAAGCCTGACACGACGGCGCTCGCCCGGATCTTCCGTCACCATCTCGGCCGCGAAGTCCTGTCCGATGCTTCCACGCTCCCGCTGGCGCTGGCTGCCCGCGGCATGACGGGTGCGGACGTGGAAGCTTTCGTCCGGCGAGCCAAAGGCACGGCGCGCCGCAACGGCCGGGAGGTCGCACTTGAGGACCTGCTCGTCGAGATCCGTCAGGGGCGCCCCCCGCTTGCTCCTGCCGTCAGGCATCGCGTGGCCATCCACGAGGCCGGCCATGCGATCGTCAGTCGCGCATTGGGCTTCGGTGCCGTCATGGACCTCTCGCTGCACGACGACGGGGGGCAGGCGTGCCTGGAATTGGTTGCCGACGGTGCGGCGACCTTGACGAGGCTGGAGGCGGCCTTGTCGTTTCTCCTGGCGGGTAGGGTTGCGGAAGAGATCGAATTCGATTCCGGTTCGATCGGTTCCGGGATCGGATCCGGCTCCGATCTCGCCAGTGCGACACGGCTGGCCCGCGACATCGAGCTCCGCTATGGCCTCGGCCACCTCGGCAACATTCACTTGGAACACGTCTCCGGCGAGATGGTCATGATCGCAGGCCTGCTGCCGGCCGTGACGGAGCGCCTGAATCGCGCGGGCCAGCGGGCACGCACCATCCTGACGGCACACAGGCCGACACTCGGCACGATCGCTCGCCTGCTCGAAGAGAGCGGCTACCTGTCGCGCGAAGATCTCGAGCCGGCGTTGGCCTCGGTCGGTCCTGACCCGGATCCGAAGGCCGGCGGATCCCTCGCGTATGCCGAGGAGGTACGATGATGTTCGCGCTGCCACCTACCGACCCGGACGCCGGCGACCTGCGGTCTCTCTCCGACGCGATCGACCTGCTGTGCGACGTGCTCGATGGCGATCGCGGGGCTCTTATAGAAGGTTTGGCCGAAATCGTGAGGAGGCGAGCGGAATTCGAAGATTGCAGGCTGGATCTGGATCATGGAGCGATCCGGAACTAGGAACCTTCAAGGTCCGCCGCAGTCGAAAAGCCGGCTCGGCCTACCGAAGCCCTGGAGAGTGGCTGGCTTTCGCGCTCCGTCGGTCGAAACACTCCGCGTGGTTGCGTTCAGACCATAGCTCGGCTCCCGTCGCGAGGACGCATATCCTTCGCGATGGGGCCATCGGGCATTCGACGGCTCGCCTCCGAACCACCGATCCGGTCCCATGCTGCCGCTCGAGATCGGCTCCGACCTTCGAGCGCTATTTCTTTGCAAATGGCAGCCGGGGCGGAGGAGATGCGATCTTCGGAGGCGCCCGTCTTTCGATCGCATCCGCCGGACGTTTCTCCCTTCTAATCTTTTGAACGACTTCGATCGACGTCAATGCCGAAGAGGTGATCGGTGCCGCGCCAGCGGATCCTGCAGTGCGCCGTCCCTTGGTTTCGACCACGACCGTCCTGCGCCGCACGACGGATGGAAACTCGGACTCTTCGCCCACCGAGCCCTCGGCTTCGAGGCGATCGGCCTCGGGGTCGTATTTGAATCCCATATGCGCGCGCCCGATTTGGAATCGCTCGTGGATCGAGAACTCCACTCCTATCGGAGAACGGCTGTACGAGATGTTACCATTCCTTCCGCAGGGCGTCCGATCGAAGCAACGAACGAATTCGCATTCTCGGAGCGTGGACGGTAGGGATCGCCTCCTGCGCCTCGTTCGGAAAGACGACGATCGTCATGACAGGAGCCGAATTCAAAGGCGCGTTGCGTCGGCTCGGGCGCACCCAGATCGGCTTCGCGCAGGAGATTGGAGTTTCCCGACGAACCGTTCACCTCTGGGTCGAGCGAGGTCCACCGGCCTACGCCATCCATATCCTCGACCTCATCGAGCGTTGCGGGATGCTACCCGTGCAGGGTCGTCCGGTGAAGCAATCGTGCTCGGACTTGGCATCCGTGCTCGGCGACATGTACGCGCGAGCGAGTTCCGAGGGCTCAGGTCCGGACTTCGTCCGCGCTGTCGAACGATGGCTCGAGATCCATCGGGACATCCGCTAGAGCGTCATCGATTCGTTCCGGTTCGCAGCCTGCAGCGGCAAACTTTGAGGTCGACAAGCGTCGTACCGCTCATATTGGCACTCTTGAAGTCGCCGATGGGCATGGAGCGGCTGAGATCGGCACCGTTGAGGTTGGCGTCTCGGGCGGTGGTGCCGAACCTCTTCGCGCCCGCGAGCTTGGCACCGGCACCTGATGGGCGACAGCGCCAACTTTCGCGGCTTCGTCATGGACGACTGCACGCGGCTGATGCCCAGCCTGTTCACGCTGATCGACGAGGTCGCGTTCGCTCCGCTGAGGCAGCGCCTCGCCCAACGGCTCCTGGCCGATGCCGACCCGCGCGGCGTCGCCACGGTGACCCAGCAGAAGCTCGCGGACGAGGTCGGCAGCGTGCGCGAGGTGGTCAGCCGCATCCTGGCGCAATGGGCCGCGGCAGGTCTGATCGAACTCCGGCGCGGCGCGGTCAAGATTGTTGATCGGGTCAGCGCGGCCGCCGCTGGCCGGCGGTGATGTGCGTCGGGCCTGCGTACGCTTCGAAGCTTCAAGCGACGCGGGTTCTTCGGCAGGGTTCGCTCAATGGGAGGCCGCCCGCTTTCCCGGCCGATGTTCCTGAAGCAGGTCGTGTCCCCTGGCGTGGTGTAGCTCGTTGAGGGCCACCACGATCACCGGCTTGGGCCGGGAGGATCAGGCTGCCAGGGTGGGCGAGTGGCATTACATCGTGCCCGGCAAGCCGCAGCAGAACGGTTTTGTCGAAAGCCTCAATGCGCGCTTGCGCGACGAGTGCCTGAACGAGCATCTGTTCCGGAGCCTGCCGGCGGCCCGGACCATCATCGAGGCGTGGCGGGTCGACTATAACGCCTGCCGCCCGCACACGAGCCTCGGCGGGCTCACCCCGAACGCGTTTGCAACCCGGTCCAAGCAGGACCAGAACGGACTCTGGTCATGAACGGGGGCAAACAGGGGGCAAGGTCACCGGCTGACTTGGCTCTTCGACACGCCCGTGCCGCCCATGGCTTGGACGAGGTCATCAACCGAGCGGGTCGAGATGCCCTGGATGTAGGCCTCCTGGATCACAGCCGTGAGCGCCTTCTCGGCCATGCGTCGCGGCTCCAGAAAGCCCGGAAAGTAGCTGCCCTTGCGCAGCTTCGGGATGCGCAGCTCGACCGTGCCGGCCCGCGTCTGCCAATCCCGGTCGCGGTAGCCGTTGCGCTGGACCAGCCGCTCTGCGCTCTTCTCGCCATGGGCCGTGCCGGTCAGGCCACCGACCTCCAGCTCCATTAGCCGCTCGGCCGCAAAGCCGATCATCTCGCGCAGCAGATCGGCGTCGGCGCTCTTCTCCATCAGCCCGCGCAGGGCCATCATCTCGTCGGTCATCGGGGGTCTCTCAAGTTCGAGGTTGGCGCTCGCAACTCGACCCTACCCGGCAACCGCCGATGACCACCCCGCGAGAGATCCCGCCTGCTACAGCGCTGTGAACGGCACGCAGGCGGGCTCTCCCGCTACTGGCGAGCTACACCATCACCCGGGACACGACCAGCTTGGGAACACGATGGTCTCTTGGTTGCCACTGGCGGGCATTCTCTAAGACCTGTTCCTCGTTAAACGCCCTCAGTGGATTGACCCGGCGTTCCGCCGAACCGTAAGTGGACGAATGCGTGGGTGCCTGCCTCGGAAGATGCAAGGCCGCGCGATCATCGGGGTGATCGCGCTCTACGCGCTTGTCCTGCAGGCATTCCTGGGTGGTCTCGTCCCGCTGCCGTCAGCACCGGTCGGCGGATTCATCTGCGCCGACCATGGCGATACAAACGCACCCAGTGATCAAGGGACGTCCTGTCACCAACATGCCTGTTGCACGGCGGCGCAGGCCGCGCAGTTGCTTCCTCCTCTGCTCTCGACGTCCGCGACGGTAGCTTGGTCCCCTATCCACGTGGCTTCCGCCCCGTGGCGCGACACAGGTTCGGTCCAGGCGCGTGCGCCACCCGACCAATCCGTCAGTCCACGAGGTCCGCCGACCGCCTGACCGATCCGCTTCCCAGATCGCTCAGACCCGGACCTCACCAATGTCACAGTCTCTCCAGGGCGACGCGACGGCGTTCACCGCCGTTGCTGTCGCGCGCCCGGCGCATGACGCTGTCTACCGCGCCGTGTGGCGCTGGCACTTCTACGCCGGCCTGCTCTGCCTGCCCTTCCTGATCCTGCTCTCCGTCACAGGCTCGCTCTACCTCTTCAAGGACGAGATCAACGGCACGGTGTTCGCCTACCGGACGACGGTGACGCCCCAGGCGGGCCGTCCCCTCAGCCCGGACGTCCTGCTCTTCAACGCCACGGAAGCCGTACCGACGGCCGTGCCGGTGTCGTTGGCCGACCCCGTCGATCCGGCCGCCACGGCCGTGGTGACGATGGCCGAGGGGCCGCGCAGGACTCTCGTCTACCTGAACCCCTACAACGGCGACGTGCTCGACCGGGTGGACCGCGACAGCGAGTTCATGATGGTCGTGCGACGCCTGCACAGCCTAGCCTATTTCGGCACGGTCGCGAACGGCCTCATCGAGGTCGTGGCCGGGTTCGCCATCATCCTCGTGGTCACCGGCACCTACCTGTGGTGGCCGCGCCATCAGACTGGCGGCGTCGTCAGCGTCCGCGGCACGCCGCGCAAGCGCGTCTGGTGGCGCGACCTTCATGCGGTCACGGGTTTGGTCGCGGGGGCCGGCCTGTTCTTCCTCGCCGCGACCGGTTTGCCGTGGTCGGTCTGGTGGGGCCAGCAGGTCCGCATCCTGTCCAACGAGGCCGGCGTCGGCCAACCGCGCGCGCTGTGGGCGAACAAGCCCGTCTCGAACGTGCCGATGCAGGAGATGCTCACCACCACCGGGTGGGCGATGGAAGACGCGCCGGTGCCGGTCTCGCAGCCGAGCGCGACCGCTGCCATCGGCCTCGCGCGCGCCGTCGAGATCCTGCGCGGTCTTGGGATGCCCCGCGGCTTCGAGATCTCGCTGCCGGTCGGCGAGACCGGCGTCTACGCGGCGGCCGCCTATCCGAAGGACGTGACCGCGCAGCGGATGATCTCGCTCGACCAGTACACCGGCAAGCCGCTCGTCGACGTGCGCTTCGGTGACCTCGGCGGGGTCGCTCGGGCCATACAGTACGGCATCGGCATCCACAAGGGCGAGCACTGGGGCCGCGCCAACCAGCTCGCGATGCTGGCCTTCTGCCTCGCCACCATCCTGCTGTCGGTCACGGCTGCGGTGATGTGGTGGAAGCGCCGGGCCGCCGGTCGCCTCGGCGTCCCGCCCTGGCCGCGCGACCGGCGCGTCGCCGCCACCGTGACGGCGATCGTGCTCGGCCTCGGCGCCCTGTTCCCGCTGACCGGCCTCGCCATCCTCGGCATGGTCGCCGTCGACCTCGCCGTCCAGGTCCTACGCCCGCGCTTGGCGCCCTGATCCGCTTGGTCCGGGACGAGCGCGTCCCGGCCGAGCCCCTGTCCCACCCCCTTTCCCGGTCGCAGCGGTCGCATCCGCTTGCCGCCGCTCGACGAGTGTCCGTCATGTCCCATCGCCGACCTGGCCATCGAGCCCGCGCGCTCAGCCTGCTCCTGGCCGCGAGCCCGCTAGCCATCACCGCCGCGCAGGCCCAAGGCGGCAGTTCGACCGTGGCCCTGGAAGAGCTCTCGGTCACCTCGGAGGGGAATGGCGCCGGCGGCGGGGTGCTGGCCGCGTCGGCCGGCACTAGCGGACCCGGCCTGCCGCCGGTCTCCGCCCCGACACCCCTCGACAGGCCCGTGGGCGAGGTCGTCACCAGCCTCGGGCGCGAGGGCGTCATCGACAACCGCGCCGCCACGACCGTGGCGGACATCCTGCGCAACAGCCCTGGCGTGACCGTGCGGCAGGGCAACGGGCCTCGCGACGTCGTCGTCTCGATCCGCGGCAACAACGCCCGCGCCACCGGCGTCTCGCGCAACTTCGTAGTTCTGGAGGATGGCTTTCCCGTCACGCAGGCGGACGGCTCCTCGCGTTTCGACCTCGTCGACCCGCGGGCCTACTCGCGCATCGACGTGTTCCGCGGGCCGCAGTCGCCGTTCTTCGGCAACTACGCCACGGGCGGGGCGCTGAATTTCGTCACCCGCCGCGGGTCCGAGATCAACGGCGTCGAGTACGGGGTCGATGCCGGCAGCTTCGGCTACCTCAACAACTACGCCACCTTCGGCGGGGTCAGCGGCCCATTCGAGTACAGCCTGTTCACCAGCGACACCCGCGGCAACGGCTTCCTCAGCCACAACTCGTTCGACACCCAGACCATCAACTTCCTGGGCACCTACGCGCCGACCGCTGACGACCGCTTCACGCTGAAGATCATCAACAACGAGGTCGCCACCGACCTGCCGGGGCGCGGCTCGCTCAACCAGTTCCGGCTCAACCCCTTCCAACGGGGCTGCGCCACGGCCGCTGCGGCCGCACCCGGCTGCGTGACCTACAACCTGCTCCTGAACGGCCGGAACGGCGCCACCGTGCCCGTCACCGCGGACGAGGGCGCCTTTTTTCGCGGCGACCGGCGCACCATCGTGGGCGGACGTTGGGAGCACGACTTCGACGCCTTCACGACCTGGCGCACCCAGCTCGTGTTCGACGACCGGCAGATCAATCAGCCCTTCTACACGAGTTCGGGACGCGGTGATTTCCCGGGCTTCAACTTCCTCACCGACTTGACCCGGCGCGGCGACCTGTTCGGCCTTCCGGCGACCGGTTACCTGGCGCTCGCCTACAACACCCTGGACAGCCACAGCCTGACCTACAATCGCGCGCCCTATGGCGGCCCGCGGCTCGGCGCGTTGACCGCCGATCTTGAGGCCACGCAGGCCAATCTCGGCGGGCGCGCGCGGATCGAGGTGCAGCTCTCGGAGCAGTGGACCGCGGTGGCGGGAATCAGTGCCGAGAACACCACGATCAACGGCCGCAACATCACTTACGGCTTCCCGGCCGCCGGCGGCTTCACGACCACCCTGGCCAACCTCGACCGCACCTTCCTCAACGTCGCGCCCGAACTCGCGCTGGTCTACCGGCCCAACACCGACTGGCAGTTCCGGGGTCGGGTCGCCACCGGCTACGCCACGCCCTCGGCCTCGAACCTCACCGTCACCTCCGCCGGCGTGCCCGGTAACAACGGGCAACTGCAGACACAGGAGAACCTCGGCTTCGACCTCGGAGCCGACTGGACGCCGCTACCCGGCGTCCGGTTCAGCGTCACCGGCTTCTACGAGTTCTTCCGCAATGAGCTCGTGACGCAATCGCCCGGTGCCGGCCTCCTGAGCTACACCTTCAACGCACCGGCCTCGGAGCATCGCGGCGTCGAGGTCGGGGCAGACTGGGCCTTCGCGCCGGGCTGGCGGGCGACCGCCGCCTACACCTTCGACGACCAGATCTACACCAAGTACGTCGAGCAGCTCAGCGCCGGCAGCCTAACCAGGCGGTTCGACCGCGCGGGCAACCACATCCCCGGCGTGCCCGCGAACCAGCTTCTCGCGCGCGTGGGCTACGAGCAGACCACAGGCCCGTTGGCGGGTCTGGGCGCCTATGTCGAGACGGTGTTCCAGGACGACTTCTTCATCGACAACGCCAACCTGCTGAAGGCGCCCGGCTACGCCATAGTGAACCTGAACGTCCACTACACGACGGAGCTGGTCGGCTACGCCAAACGGCTGAACCTGTTCTTCGAGGCGCGGAACGTCTTCGACAAGACCTACATCGCTTCGGCCCAGAACCTCGCGAACTCGATCAGTGCGACCTCCGGCCTGCAGAGCGGAGCGAGCGTCCTGGCCAACACCACCGGCTCGGTGTTCGCGGGAGCCCCGCGCAACTTCGTCGGCGGCATGCGGCTGGCGTTCTGATGCCGCCGAGGAGCGCAGCGCCCGCACCCATGCAGGCCCTGCGACGGCGTGTCTTCCGCGCGGCTATCGCGGTGGTCGCTCTGTACGCGCTCGCGCTTCAGGCGGTGCTCGGCGGCGCTGGCCTCACGGCCCTTTCCGACTCTGCCCACGTCCTTTGCCAGCCGGACGTAGCCATCGACGAGGGTCCCGCCAAGACGCCCCTCTCGCACCATGGGCACTCGAAGTGCTGCGTCGTCAGCCATCTGGTGGGATCCGCGGCCGTCCCGTCCATGGAGGCTGTTCCCGTCGCTTGGCCTCTCCGCCAAGCCGTTGCCCTGACCTGGCGTCCGGAGGTCCTCGTCTGTCCGCGCGGGCCCCCGGGAGCAAGGGCCAGCGCACGCGCGCCACCCGTAGCCTGATCGGTCGCATCACCCCGATCCTCTAGGCCACGGACCTCTTGTCATGTACCGAATTCCCCGGGTCGAGCTGTACGCCGCCCTACTGTTGACGCTGCTCGCCACCACATCGGTCTTCGCCCAGACCGCCGCGACGCAGTCCGTCACCCTTTCCGAACTCAGCGTCTCCGGCGCCGCCGGGCCGCTGGCCGAAACGCAGCTTCCACCGGCCGCCCAGGCGGCGAGCCTGACTGTCCCGACCATCGAGCAGGCGCGCGCGGAACTCCAGCGCACGCCGGGCGGGGTCGCCCTTGTCCCGGACACCTACTTCAAGAACAGGCCGGCCCAGACGCTCAAGGACGTGCTCGACTTCGTGCCCGGCGTGATCGTGCAGCCGAGGTTCGGCTCGGACGCCCGGCTGTCCATCCGTGGCTCGGGCCTCTCCCGCAACTACGGCAACCGCGGCATCAACGTTTTCCAGGACGGCATCCCGATCAACACCTCCGATGGCCTCGTCGACTTCTTCGAGATCGACCCGACCGCCTACCGCTACGTCGAGGTCTTCAGGGGCGCCAACGCGCTGCGGTTCGGCGCGAATGCGCTCGGCGGCGCGATCAACCTGGTCACGCCGACTGGCCGCGACGTGTTCCCCTTCGAGGCCCGCATCGATACCGGCAGTTTCGGATACCTGAAGGGGCAGGCCGCCACCGGAGGGGTGTCGGGCCCATTCGACTACTTCCTCACGCTGTCCGGCGACCGCTTCGACGGCTTCCGCGAGCACAGCGACGGAAATTCGGTTCGGGGCAACGCCAACTTCGGCTACCGGTTCTCGCCGGATGCCGAGACGCGCTTCTACGTCAACGCCAACACCATCAACCAGCGCATCCCCGGCGAGGTGACCCGGCAATCCGCGCTGACGAACCCGCGTGCCGCGAACCCGGTGTGGGTCCTGCAGGACCAGCAGCGCAACATCGACTCGGTGCGCCTCGCCAACAAGACCACGCTGCGCTTCGACGAGACGACCGTGGACTTCGGCGTCTTCACGGTCCAGCGCCACGTCGACCACCCGATCTACGAGTACCTCGACTACACGGTGCAGGACTATGGCGGCTTCGTCCGCGCGACCGACGACAGGATCATCGGCGGCTTTCGCAACCGCTTGGTCGTGGGCGTGAACGTCGACAACGGCACCATCGACTACAGGCAGTTCGTCAACCTGAACGGCGCCGTGAAGGGGCCCCTGACCTTCTCGACCCTCGACCGTTCGGAGAATATATCGGCTTATGCCGAGAACTCGTTCTTCGTCCTGCCGAACATCGCCCTCGTCGGAGGCGGCTTCTTCCTGCACGCCGTCCGTGACCGGAAAGACCGCTTCCTGAGCGACGGCGACCAGTCGGGCCGCTCCACCTACGACATCGCGAAGCCGAAGTTCGGCGTGCTCTGGGACGTCGACCCCACGTGGCAGGTCTATGGCAACGTCTCGGGCAGCGCCGAAGCGCCGACCTTCGACGCGAATTCCTTCGCAACCTTCGCAACCTCGAACCTGCGTGCTCAGACCGCGACCACCTACGAGATCGGTACGCGTGGGGCTCGGCCAGACCTCACCTGGGACATCTCGCTCTACCGCTCGGAGATCCGGAACGAACTGCAGTGCCTAACGACGTCAATCTTCAGCCCCTGCAGCATCGTGAACGCGGACCGCACCGTTCACCAGGGTGTCGAGGCCGGTCTCGGGGTGGCGTTCCTGAAGTCGCTCGTCACGGTTGAAGACCGTGTCTGGTTCAACGCCGCCTACACCTACAACGACTTCTTCTTCGTTCGCGACGCGCTGTATGGCAACAACCGCCTGCCCGGCGTGCCGACCCATTACCTGCGCGCCGAGGTGCTCTACCGGCACCCGAGCGGCTTCTACGCCGGGCCCAACGTGGAGTGGTCGCCGCAGGCCTACTTCGCCGACAACGCCAACAGCCTGACGGTGCCCGCCTACGCGCTCTTGAACCTCAGGATCGGCTTCGATCAGGGCTCGGCTTGGTCAGGCTACCTTGAGGCACGCAACCTCCTAGACAAGCGCTACATCTCAAGCGTGGCCATCGCCGGCGTGGCTAATGCAAGCTCCGAGATCTTCAACCCTGGCATAGGCCGGGCAATCTATGGCGGCCTGCGATACAGGTGGTGACGGTGGGGGATACCGCTCGCAGTCCGAGTTCGGGCTACGTCAGCCGCCTGAGCGAGGTCCGCCGGCGACTGACATCCATCAGGCGGACTCAGAAGGGCTGTGGCCAAGTCGCTACACAGGAGCGGACAAGCTGGAAGGCCGTCCGTCCTCCTGACCGATATTCGCCTTGTCCATTGACTTCGGGCACGGGAAGGTGCGGGTTGAATTGTCAAGGTTCTCACGGTTTCGTGACCGTGAGCTAAGAGGGAATTCGGTGAGGCCCGTGAGGGCGAGACCGAAGCTGCCCCCGCAACTGTGAGCGGCGAGCCGCTGCCTAGAACGACCACTGGTGCCTCGCACTGGGAAGGTCAGGCAGAGGTGATGACCCGTGAGCCAGGAGACCTGCCTTGGCGTGGTTTTCGTCTCGCGGGCGGGGTGTCCGGTGGGCTGCTGATCGACATGGGCCCTCTCGCCCCTCGTCGCGCACGCGCTCTCCATCGACACGCGGCCCCGGCAAGCGGTGGGGCTCGCCTGATGGTCTTCGAACTACCCTCGTTTCCCTCGCTGGGCCGATGCTTGGCGCGTACGCTGTGCCGAGGCACGGTCCTCGCTGCCGGCCTGTCGACCGGTGCGGCGCAGGCCCAAGAGGCCAGGGTCGCCCTCGACGCGCTCTCGGTCGAGGCGAGCGCGGGCGGTCCGATCCAGCCGGACCTCCTTGGCCGCTCGGTCGACGCGATCAGCCTGATCGGACCGACGCCGGGCTTCAGGTCCGACAGAGCCGTGAGCGCCACCAAGACGAATACCCGCCAGCTCGACGTTCCGCAGGTGGTGACGGTCATCCCGCGTGAACTCATCACCGACGTCAACGCCACCCGCGTCGACCGCGCCTTCGACTACGTGCCCGGCCTCACGCAGACGAACAACTTCGGCGGCCTCGGCACTTTCGCCTACGCCATCCGCGGCGTGACCACGGCCGAGATCTACCGCAATGGGCTCGCGGCCAACCGCGGCGGCCCGCCTCCGCTCATCGACACCCAGAACATCGAGCGCATCGAGGTGCTCAAGGGGGCCGGTGGCGCGCTGTTCGGGCGCAGCGACCCGGGCGGGCTCGTCAACATCATCACCAAGCAGCCCACCGCGACCCGCTTCGTCGAGATGGGTGGTCTTTGGGGTTCGTTCGAGCAGTTCCGGGGCACCATAGACTCCGGCGGCGCCCTCAACGACGAGGGGACGCTGCTCTACCGCTTCAATTTTGCCGGGGGCGCCCAGAACAGCTATCGCGATTTCGTCGGCGACGACCGGCTGTTCATCGCGCCCGTCCTCAGCTGGCAGATCACACCCGACACCAAGCTCACGGTCGAGTCTGCCATCACCCGCAACAACGTCGTTGTCGACCGGGGCGTTGTCGCCGTGAACAAGCAGCTCGGGTTCGTGCCGATCAGCCGCTTTCTCGGCGAGCCCGGGCAGGTGTCCCGTCAGTCGGACGAGGTGCTGCAGGTCCGCCTCGACCACCGCTTCGACGCGGACTGGCAGATGCGGCTCGCCGCCCAGTTCAACACCGGCACCCTCAACGGCGAGAGCGCCGAGGGGCGTGGTCTTCGAGCCGACAACCGCACAGTCATCCGCGACCGCAACTATCGCGACTACAGCTACGACTCGGCCATCGGTCAGGCCGAGCTTGTCGGTCGCTTCCGAACCGGCGACATCGGCCACACCCTGCTGCTCGGCTTCGACCGCGAGGATTTCGACAACCGACAGCTCTACCTGCGCTCGAACTTCAACACGTTCCCGTACGCGATCGACATCTACAACCCGCGCTACGGCCAGCCCCTGCCGCCGCTGACGCGCGCCTCCAATACCCTGGAGAGCGTGACCGACACCGGCTTCTACGCCCAGGACCTGATCGACCTCTCCCCACAGTGGAAGGCGCTGGCCGGCGTGCGCTTCGACCTGTTCGAGCGCTTCTACAAGCAGCGCGTCGGCGGAAACAGCGCCGAGCAGACGCGGGCGGCCGCCTCGCCGCGGGCGGGGCTCGTCTACCAGCCCATTCCCGAGCTCGCGCTCTACGCCAACGTCAGCACCAGCTTCCGGCCGAACATAGGCACGGACGCCGGGCTCGGCGCGCAGTCGCGGCCCTTCGAGCCGGAGACCGGCCTCGGGTACGAGGCAGGCGCCAAAGTCGAGCTCTACGGTGGCTCGCTCCTCCTGACGGCCGCGGCCTTCCGCATCGACCGTCAGAACGTGCTCACTGCCGACCCCAGCAACAGCGGCTTCCAGATCGCCGTGGGTGGTGTGCGCAGCCAGGGCTTCGAGTTCACCGCCGCAGGCCAGCTCACGCCGGAGCTGCGCGTGATCGGCGGCTACACCTTCACCGACGCTTTCATCACCAAGGACAACGTGCTCCCAGTGGGCGCACCGCTGCTCAATATCCCGGAGCACAGCGGCACCATGCTCGCCGTCTACGAGGTCCAGAGCGGCCCCTTGCGGGGCCTAGGCATCGGCGGTGGCGTGCGCGCGGCCGGCGAGCGCGCCGGGGACGCGGCCAATTCCGGGTTCAAGCTGCTGCCCTACGTCGTGGCGGACGCACTGGCCTACTACAAGTACGAGAACTTCCGCTTCGGCCTGAACGTGGAGAACGTCTTCGACACCGCCTACTATGTCGGCTCCGTCAGCCAGTTCCGCGTCGACACCGGCTCGCCCCGCCGCATCACCGGCTCCATGCTGGTGCGGTTCTGAGCGAGGGAGTGACGATGGCAAAACCTGAGGCGGACGCTCTCATGAGCCGAAGTGCATCGACATCTCTGCGCCGGGCCGACCCGATTTGCCTCGCGGTGGTCCTGTTCTTGACGTCCGGCGGCGCGGTCCGAGCCGAGCCGACGCGCTACCCGCTGACTCTTGAGAACTGCGGAGCGACCACGACGGTGAAGGCGGCGCCCCGACGCGTGGTATCGGTCGGCCAGACACAGACCGAGATCCTGTACGCCCTGGGGCTCGCGGACCGCGTCGTCGGAACAGCCGTGTGGTTCGGCCCCGTGGCCAAGCCCTACGAGGCGATGAACGCCGGGGTGAAGCGGCTGGCGGACAACTCGCCGAGCTTCGAAGCCGTGCTTGGCGAAGCACCGGACCTCGTGACCGCGACGTTCGCCTGGCACATCGGCCCGCACGGGGCGGTCGCCCGACGCGAGCAGTTCGGCGACCTGGGCGTACCCGTCTACGTCTCCCCGGCCGATTGCGTCGGCAAGGACAACTCGGCGCCGGGCGACGGCGTGCGCACGCGGCCTTTCGCCATGGAGCTCGTTTACCGCAACATCCGCGAGCTTGGGCAGCTCTTGGACGTGTCGTCCCGGGCGGAGGCGCTGGTCACCGACCTGATGGCACGTGAGGACGCTGCGGTCGCATCCATGGCCGGGCGCCCGGCGCGCGACTTGCCCGTCGTGGTCTGGTTCTCCAGCCGGGACGTGAAGGGCGACGCTTTCGTGGCCGGCGCCAAGGGCGTGCCGGCCTACCTCCTTGATAAGCTCGGGGCCCGCAACGTGATCACCACGGACGAGGAGTGGCCCCTGGTCGGCTGGGAGAGCATCGCGGCCGCCGACCCCGCCGTGATCGTGCTGGTGCGAATGGACCGGCGCCTGTTCCCGGCCGACGACGTCGCGGCAAAGCTCGATTTCCTGCGGACCGACCCGGTCGCCAGCCGGCTCACCGCCGTGCGCGAGAAGCGCATCATCGTCATGGATGTCGCGGCGACACGGCCAGGGCTCGGGACCATCGACGGCATCGGTGCGCTGGCCGACGACCTCAAGGCGCTTGGGCTCGCTCGATGAGGGGAGCCGCGCTCCCGGACTCCAGGTGGCTGCCCTGGGTGGCCACGGCCCTCGCGTCGTTGGCACTCCTCTGTCTCGCCGTCGCGCTCGCCATGACGGTCGGCGAGATGCGTATTCCGCTTCCGGTCACGCTGCAGGCGCTCGGCAATGCGCTGTTCGGCCTCGGCTACGCGGTGAACCCGATCCAGCAGGGCGTGCTTGTCGACTACCGACTGAGCCGCGCCCTGTTCGCCGCCTGCTGCGGCGCCGCGCTCGCGGTCTGCGGCGTTATCCTTCAGGCGCTCCTCCGCAACCCGCTTGCCGAACCTTACCTGCTGGGGATCTCGGCGGGCTCCTCCACTGGCGCCGTCGCGGTCATGGTGCTCGGGCTCGGCGGTGCGGCGGTCGGGATCTCGGGTGGCGCGCTGCTCGGAGCCGTCCTGGCTCTCGTGACGATCGCACTTCTCGCCATGGGTGCCGGCGGCACCAGCGAGCGCGTGATCCTCTCGGGCGTGGCCGCAACCCAGATCTTCAACGCCGCGACGGCCACGGTCGTGACCACCTTTGCCAGCGCCGAGCAGGCGCGCGGCGTGATGTTCTGGCTCCTGGGCAGCCTGGGCGGGGTGCGCTGGCCGGATGTATGGCTGGCGGCACCGGTGACGCTCGCCGGGTTCGCGGTCTGCCTCGCGCATGCCCGCACTCTCGACGCATTCACCTTCGGCGAGGACGCCGCCGCCGCGCTCGGCGTGTCGGTGTCCCGGGTCCGCCTCGTGCTGTTCGGGACGACGGCCGCGATGACCGCCGTCATGGTCAGTATCGCGGGGGCGGTCGGCTTCGTCGGCCTCCTGGTCCCGCACGCCGTCCGGCTGGTCGTCGGGCCGCGCCACAGCCGCCTGCTGCCAGCGGCGCTCGTGACCGGGGCGTTGTTCCTAGTGCTGGCCGACATCCTGTCCCGCGTCCTGATCGCGCGGCAGGTCGTGCCCATCGGGGTTGTCACGGCCTTGTTCGGGGCTCCGGCCTTCGCCCTGATCCTAATTCGCGCGCGGCGGCCCGCATGACGCTCGCGGCGCAGGACCTGCGATGGGGGGCAGGCGGGCGGATCATCGTCGACGGCGTGAGCCTGGAGGCGACGCCGGGACGGATGCTCGGGCTCGTCGGGCCGAACGGCTCTGGCAAGTCGAGCCTGCTGCGCCTGCTCTGCGGCCTACGGAAGGTCGGGAGCGGCGTCGTGACCCTCGGCGGCACGAACATCGAGGCCCTGTCCCGACGCGACGTCGCGCGACGCGTCGCCGTGGTCGAGCAACATTCGGGAACGCAGGCGCAGGTGACGGTCGAGGAGGTCGTGCGCCTCGGGCGGACGCCGCACCGGGGTGCCCTGGCCCCTTGGACCGAGGCCGACGAGGCGGCGGTCGCGAGCGCCCTGGCGCGGGTCGGGTTGGACGCGCGTCGCGACCAGCCCTGGGCGACGCTATCGGGCGGCGAGCGCCAGCGCGCGCAGATCGCCCGCGCCCTCGCGCAGGAGCCGAGCGAGCTCGTGCTGGACGAGCCGACCAACCATCTCGACGTGCGCCACCAGCTCGACGTGCTCGCCTTGGTGCGAGGGCTCGGCGTCACCAGCATCGTCGCCCTGCACGACCTGAACCTGGCCGCCCTGTTCTGCGACGAGGTCGCCGTCCTGAACGAAGGGCGTCTGGTCCGCTCGGGGACGCCGGAGGCGGTGCTGACCCCCGACATGATCGCGCATGTGTTCGGGGTGCGTGCCGAGGTCCGCGTCTCCGCGCACAGCGGTCGGCCCCACATCGAGTACCGTCCGGACTGAACGGCAAGGAGCCACACGGCATGAGCACATCCGAGGTCGCCGCGGGCGTGACCGCGTACTGGGACGCCCGGGCCCCTCACTTCAACGGCGCGGCCTCGCATGTCCGCACCCCGGACCTTTGGAAGGAGGTCCTCGCCGAGGCATTCGCGGCGGACGGGCCGAGGGACGTCGTCGACCTCGGGACCGGCACGGGGGCGTGCGCGCTCGCAGCGGCTGCCCTGGGTCACCGGGTAAGGGCCTATGACGGCTCGGCGGGGATGCTGGGCGTCGCGCGGGAGGCGGCGAGGCAGGCGGGTCTCGACGTCCGGTTCGTCCAGGCCCTCATCGCGGACGCGCCGCTGGAGCCTGCCAGCGCAGACATCGTCACAGTCCGGAACGTCCTCTGGACGTTGCAGCGGCCCGCCGAAGCGCTTGAGGTCGCGCGACGCACCCTGCGTCCGCGAGGCCGCGTCGTCGTCTCCGACGGTCTGTGGTCGGCTGCGCCCGAGGACCGCTCGGACTACACCGCCGAGCTTGCACGGCGCCTTCCATGCCATGCCGGGCTTACCGAGGAGGACGCGAGGGAGCTCTTAACGGAAGTCGGGTTCACCGCCGTGATGGCTTGGCAGCATCTATTCCAAGCGCCGCCTTACCCAGGTGGTGTCCCCGTCTTCGTCCTCTCTGCCATCGCGAGCTGATATGGGCGGCCAGCACGAAAAGCTTCGTCAGCACCACAATGCCGTGGTCCAAGTGGCCGTTGCCCACCGCGGCATTTTCTGGGTAGCCGAAGAGGAATAGTACCTTCAGGTCGGGCCGCCGCTCGCCACCTCGATCCGGCAGAATGCCGGTCGGGCGTGCTGGGCAGCCTTCCAGGAGGCATTCCACCGGCGGGACACAGCGGGCACTCTCCCGGAAATAGTTCACGGTCAAGCTAGGGTCGTGTATGACGTTTCATAGCGATCCTCCTACCGTGACTCGTACATGCTCAAGTTGGCGTCCCTCGCCGTCGCCGCGATGACGGCGAGCTCCCTCGGACCGCCCCAGACAGCCGCCGGGCAACTGACCTATTCGTGGCCCTCGAACGTCGGACCGCTGAACCCGCACCTCTACGCACCCAATCAGATGTTCGCACAGGCGAGCGTCTACGAACCGCTGGTGAAGTACCGGGGCGACGGAACGGTCGAGCCCTGGCTCGCGACCTCGTGGACCATCTCCGAGGACGGGCGGACCTACGATTTCGCCCTGCGCCCCGGCATCACCTTCAGCGATGGGACGCCCTTCGACGCGGCCGGGGTCAAGGCGAACTTCGACGCGATCCTGGCCAACCGCCCGCGGCACGCGTGGCTCGATCTCATCCAGCAGATCGAGCGTACCGAGATCGTCGGGCCCCTGGCATTCCGCCTCGTCCTGAAGGCGCCGCACTACCCGACACTGCTCGAACTTTCCCTGCCGCGGCCCTTCCGGTTCCTGTCTCCGAGGGCCATGGGCCCCGGCGGTACGACGGCCGTCGGCATCGGGGCGCCGGCCGGCACGGGGCCGTGGCGGCTCGTCGACACCCAGCTCGGCGTCTCCGACACGTTCGAGAGCAATCCGGGCTACTGGGGCCCGAGACCCATCTTCGACCGGCTCGTCGTCAAGGTCATCCCCGATCCCAACACCCGCGTCATCGCCCTGCAGACGGGTGAGATCGACCTCGTCTACGGCGCGGCCGGACAGATTCCTTCGGAAGCCCTCGTCCGCCTTCGGGACATGGCTCCGAACTTCGCCGCAGCGGTCTCGCCGCCGCTGGCGACCCGGGTGCTGGCGATGAACTCCGCGCGCTTCCCGACCGATGATCGGGCGGTCCGTCTCGCCATCAACCACGCCGTCGACAAGGACACGCTGGTCCGGACGGTCCTCGACGGGATCGAGCCGCGGGCCGATTTCCTGTTCGCGCCGCGCGTGCCGTACGCCGACGTCGGACTGAAGCGCTACGGCTTCGACCGGGACGCGGCCTCCCGCATGCTCGACGCGGCCGGCTGGACGCTCGGGCGCGACGGCGTGCGTGCGAAGGACGGACGCCGCCTCGCCGTCGAGGTCGATTTCGTCGGGACCAACGCCCAGCAGCGCGCGATCGCCGAGGTGCTCCAGGCCGATCTCGGCCGCGTCGGCATCGACGTCCGGCTGATCGGCGAGGAGGAGAGTTCGATCCTGGCCCGCCAGAAGGACGGCCGCTTCGGCCTGATCTTCGGCGAGACCTGGGGGCCGCCCTACGATCCCGCCTCTTTCATCAGTTCGATGCGCACCCCGTCGCACGCAGACTACCAGACGCAGGTCGGGCTGCCGGAGAAGCCGGACATCGACGCGGCCATCGCGGAGGTGCTCGCCACGACTGACGAGACCGAGCGCCAACGGATCTATGCCAGGCTGCTGACCACCCTGCACGAGGCCGCAATCTACCTGCCGATCTCTCACGCCGTGGCCATCGAGGTCCATCGTTCCTCGATCACGGGCGTCGGCTTCGGCGCGACGATCAACGAGATCCCCTTCGCGGCGATGCGGCCGGCAGCCCGATGAACGGCAAGCCGATGCTCCGCTTCATCGCCGCCCGCCTCGCGCTGATCCCGCCGATGCAGCTGGGCGTCTCGATCCTCGTGTTCGTGATGCTGCGGCTCGGCCAGGGCGACCCGGCCCTCGACTACCTGCGCCTCTCGCAGATCCCGCCGACCGACGCCGCCCTCGCCGACGCGCACATCCTGCTCGGCCTCGACCGGCCATCCGTCGTCCAATACCTCGATTGGCTGTGGCGCGCCCTGCGGGGAGATTTCGGCCTCTCCTACGTCACGCGCCGGCCGGTCCTGCCCGAACTCCTCGGCTACCTGCCCGCGACCCTTGAACTGGCCGGGACCGCGCTCGCCGTCACCATCGCGGTGAGCCTGCCGCTCGGCGCCTGGGCGGCCGCCCATCGCGGCGGCTGGCAGGATCGCCTCGTGCGCGGGATCGCCGTGCTCGGCGTCTCGCTGCCGAACTTCTGGATCGCCTTCCTCCTCGTAGCCCTCTTCTCGGTCACCCTGGGCTGGTTGCCCCCGATGGGCCGAGGCACGCTCGCGCATCTCGTCATGCCGGCGCTCGCGATCTGCCTGATGTCCCTCTCGGTCAACGCGCGCCTGCTGCGCGCGAGCATGCTGGAGGTCGCGGGGACGCGCCACGTCCTCTACGCGCGCCTGCGCGGGCTCCCCGAGCGAACCGTTCGACGCCGACACATCTTCCGCAACGCCCTGGTGCCAGTCGTGACCGCCACCGGCATGCATGTCGGCGAGCTCCTGGGCGGCGCGCTCGTGGTCGAGACGATCTTCTCGTGGCCGGGCGTCGGCCGCTACGCGGTCTCGGCGATCTACAACCGCGACTACCCGGTCATCCAGTGCTTCACCCTGGTCATGACCGCGGTGTTCGTCCTCTGCAATCTCGCGGTCGACATCGCCTATGCCTGGCTCGACCCACGCATGCGCCTTGCTGGGGAGGCGACGGCGTGAGGCCGAACGCTTCCATGCGGGTGGCCCGCACGGGCTTGGGATCGGTCACGGTCCCCGGCGCACTCGCCATCGTGATCCTGCTGCTGGCGCTTCTCGGACCGCTGGCCGCGCCGCACGACCCCCTGGCGGTGAACCTCACGGCCCGCTTCGAATCGTCGAGCCTCCTCCATCCCCTCGGCACCGACCATCTCGGACGGGACATCCTGTCCCGGCTGATCGCCGGTGCGCAGACGACGCTCGGCGCCGTCGCGGCCGCCCTCGCCCTGGTGGTGGCGCTGGGCCTCGGGGTCGGCGCCGTCTCGGGGATGCTGGGCGGCCGGACCGACGCCGTGCTCATGCGCCTGTGCGACGTGTTCCTCACCGTGCCGACCTTCGTGCTGGCGCTGTTCCTGATCGGCGCGTTCGGCACCGGCCTCGTCAACGTCATCGCGGCGATCGCGCTGTCTCACTGGGCTTGGTACGCCCGCATCGTCCGAGGTCTCGTCCTCGAACTCAAGACGCGCGACTACGTCCTGGCCGCCCGGATCGCGGGGGCATCGCCGGTGGCGGTCTTCGTCGAGCACGTGCTGGCGGGGGTCCTGCCGCCGCTCGCGGCGCTCGCCACCCTGGACGTCGGCCACATGGCGCTCCACGTCGCCGGCCTGTCCTTCCTCGGCCTCGGCGTGCAGCCCCCGACCCCGGAATGGGGCGTGATGATCAACGAGGCCCGGGCCTTCTTCTGGACACGGCCCCTGCTGGTCGTCTGGCCGGGGCTCGCGATCGCCGTCGCCGTTCTTGCGTTCAACCAGCTCGGCGACGCGCTGCGCGACCGCCTCGACCCGACACTCGTTGCGGAGCGTGGCCTATGAGCCCGCGGGTGCTCCGGGCCGAGAACCTGCGCGTCGAGACCCGGCGCGGAGCCGAGGCCGTGCCGCTGGTCGCGGACGCGTCGTTCGAGTTGCGCACGGGCGAGGTGCTGGCCCTCGTCGGCACGAGCGGCTCGGGCAAGTCTCTGGCCTGCGCGGCGCTCCTCGACACGCTGCCGCCTGGGACCCGGCGCGTCGCCGGTCGCGTCCACCTCGACGGCACGGCGGTGGCGCCAGCTGAGTTCCGCGGCCGGACGGTCGCCACCGTGCTCCAGGCTCCCCGCTCGGCCTTCAACCCGCTGCGCACGATAGGTGACCATGCGGGTGAAACCGGCGCGGCTGTGGGACTTCAGCGCACCGAGAGCCGGGCGGCGATGCGCGAGGCGTTGGCAGCCGTCGGGCTCGGCGACGATCCGCGGGTGCCGGACCTCTACCCGTTCCAGATGTCCGGCGGCATGCTCCAGCGCGCTATGATCGCGCTCGCCCTGCTCGCGAGCGCTCCCTTCCTGGTCGCCGACGAGCCGACGACGGATCTCGACCTCGTCGCCCAGGCTCGCATCCTCGACCTGCTGGCAGCCCTCGTGCGCGACAGAGGCCTCGGGCTCCTGATCGTCACGCACGATCTGGGCGTCGTCGCCCGCCTCGCTGATCGCATGGCCGTGATGGCGGACGGGCGGATCGTCGAGACGGGCGGCACGGCATCAGTCTTCGCACGGCCGGACCGACCGGAGACGCGGGCGCTGCTCGCGGCTCACCGAGCCCTTCACGAGGTCGCGCGGTGACGGCCCTCCTGTCCGCCCATGGGCTCGGCAAAGTCTACGCGGGCACCGGGTGGCGCCGCGGCGCGCCACGACCCGTCCTCGCAGACGTCGACCTCGCCATCGAGGATGGCGAGTGCGTCGCCCTGATCGGACGCAGCGGTTCGGGCAAGAGCACGCTGGCCCGCCTCCTCCTCGGCCTGGAACGCCCCTCTGCCGGTGTCGTGCGGTTTCGCGGAATGGGTCTAGCCAGGCTCGACGACGCGGGGCGGCGAGCATTCAGGTCGGCGGTCCAGATGGTTCTTCAGGACCCGCTCTCGGCGGTGAACCCGCGCCATACGGTAGGCCGCACGATTGCGGAGCCGTTGCGGCATCTGACCGGCCTCTCGGCGACGGAGAGGCGAGCACGGGTCCATGCGCTGTTGTCTCTCGTCGGTCTCGACCCATCCGTGATCGCGCGGCTCCCGAGCCAGCTCTCCGGCGGCCAGGTGCAGCGCGTCGGCCTCGCCAGGGCGCTGGCTACCCGCCCTGCGCTCGTCGTGCTCGATGAGGCGGTCTCGAACCTGGACGCGCCGCTACAGATCGAGATCCTCGACCGCCTCGCCGTCCTGCGACATGAACAGGGAACCGCCTTCCTGCTCGTCACGCATGACATCCGTCTGGCGCGCCGGTTCGCGGATCGGGTCGTAGTTCTCGACGCCGGCCGGAT
>NZ_FOCS01000024.1:0-83652 GCF_900110155.1 Methylobacterium sp. UNC300MFChir4.1
CCGATCTCCCAGGCCGTCACCGTCACCGGCGAGGGCGCCGCCGGCGCCCGCCTGCCGCTCTCGGGCCACGGCGACCGCATCCTCGACGTCATCGCCGCCGCCGGCGGCAACCGCGCGCCGGTCAACGAGACCTTCGTGCGGCTCTCGCGCGGGCCGGTGACCGCGACCGTGCCGCTGACCACAGTGGTGTCGAACCCCAGGGAGAACATCTACCTGCGGCCCAACGACGTGCTGACGCTCGTGCGCGACCCGCAGACCTTCATCGCGGTGGGCGCGCTGGGCAACAGCACCGAGCTGCCGTTCCAGGCCGACGGCATCACGCTGGCGCAGGCGCTGGCCAAGGCGCGCGGCCTGTCGGACTTCGCCGCCGACCCGGCCGGGACGTTCATCTTCCGGTTCGAGCCGGCCAGCGTCGTGCGCCGGCTCAGCCCCGGCTCGAAGCTTCTGGGCACGCCCCTGGTGCCGGTCGTCTACCGGATCGACATGCGCGACCCCAACAGCCTGTTCGTGTCCCAGGCGTTCCGCATGCGCAACCGCGACCTGATCTACGTGTCGAACGCCCCCTTCACCGAGGTCCAGAAGGTCCTCACCGCCTTTAACGGCGTCACGGGCCCCGTCTCCTCGGCCGCCCTGGCCTATTCCTACGCCAAGTAAGGCGGCGCAGCGCGACGCGGGCACCCACCCCACCGCGCGACGGACGCCGGGTTCGCGTCGCGCCGACCCGGCCGATGCGCGCGTCCGACCGAGACCGCGGAGACCGGTCGCCCGAATGCCGAAGGGGGCGCGGATGTGATCCGCGCCCCCTACTTCGTAACGCTCTCGGGGAACCGGTGCTCCCGGCCCCGGCCGGGCTCAGACGCGCTTCGCCAGCAGTTGCTCGATCAGCGAGCCGCCCTTGTCGATGGCGGCGAGCTCCTCCGCCACCGCGTTCACGGTGTCGCGGATCTGGTCGGGGGTGTGCTCGGAGGTGAGGAAGAAGCGCAGGCGCGAGGCCCGCTCCGGCACGGCCGGGTGGATGATCGGCTGCACGTTGATGCCCCGGCGGAACAGCCGGTCCGACAGCGTCACCGCCTTCAGCGAGTCGCCGACGATGATCGGCACGACCGCGAGGCCGAGGCTGAAGCCGGTGTCGAGGCCGAGCTTCTTGGCGGTGGCCAGGAACAGGGTGCCGTTCTGGCGCAGGCGCTCGACCCGCTCTGGCTCGGCGTGCATTACGGCCAGCGCCGCCTCGGCGGCGGCGGCCAGCGGCGGCGACATGCCGACGCTGTACACGAAGCCGCCGGCCGTGTGCTTCAGGTACTCGATCAGCGCGATCGGGCCGCAGATGTAGCCGCCGCAGGTGGACAGCGTCTTCGACAGCGTGCCCATCCAGATGTCGACCTCGCGGGGATCGACGCCGCAATGCTCGAACAGGCCGGCGCCGGTGCGGCCGGTGACGCCGAGGCCGTGCGCTTCGTCGACCATCAGCCACGCGTCGTAGCGCTTCTTGAGGGCCACGAGCCCGGCGAGGTCCGGCGCGTCGCCGTCCATGCTGTAGAGGCCCTCGACCACGATCAGCGCCCGGCGATGCTCGTGGCGGGTCGACTGAAGCAGGGTCTCCAGGGCGTCGAGGTCGTTATGCGCGAAGGAGCGGCGCTGGGCGCCCGACAGCTGCGCGCCGGTGACGATGCTGTTGTGGGACAGCGCGTCGTGGAAGATCACGTCGCCGGCTTCCAGCAGGGCGCCGATGGTCGTGACGTTGGTGGCGTGGCCGCTCACCATCACGATGCAGCCCTCGGACTGGTAGTGCTTGGCCAAAGCCTGCTCGAGGCTGATGTGCCCGGGCCGCTCGCCCGCCACCACGCGGCTCGCCGACGCGGAGGTGCCGTAGGCCTCGATCGCCTCCCGGGCGGCGTTGCTCACCCGCGGATGACCGTTCAGGCCGAGGTAATCGTAGGACGAGAAGTTCGTGAAGCTCTTCTGGTCGATCCGCGTCGTGGCCCCGGCCTTGGCGTCGTGGACGCGGAAGAACGGATTGCCCAGACCGATCAGGTCGGCCGCCTGGCGCTGGAGCTTCAGCTCGCGGTAGCCCGGCAGGTTCTCGAAGTTCTGCGCCGCCGACTTGCCGGCGGGAGAGGCCGTCTTGACGGGGGCCGGGCGCGGCGTCGCGCGCCCGAGCCGGTTGGTCACGAAGCCGGCGAGCGCCGCGCGCCCGCCGTCCGGCCGTGCCGTGTCGGTCATGAGTTGGTCTCTTTGATCTCGCTGGACGTCTGCTCGATGAGTTCCTTGAGAGGCGCGAGGATCTGCGCATCGACCTCACCGCCGACATGCTTCGAGACGAGGCTCATCGCGACGCCGGCCGTCTCATCCATGGGCGCGGAAACCGCCTGAATTAAGGACTCCGACAGCTCGTTGACGGTCATGCCCGACGAAAGTCCGGCGGGCGGCGCGTCGAGGGCGAAGCGCTCCTGCAGGCTGGCGCCGAGCTCGACGCCCATCAGCGAGTCGAGGCCGATCTCCGAGAGTTGGCGCACGCGGCTGATGTCGTCCTTCGGCAGCCGCAGGATGCGGGCGATGTCCTCGACGATCGCGTCCGACACGGTCTTGCGGACCGCGTCGAGGTCGCCGCCCTTGAGCAGCGACGCGATGTTGATCGCCTGGACGCCGCCGGCCTCGGCCTGCTGGTCCGAGCCGAGTTCGGCGTAGCTCGGCGAGCGCATGGTGGCGAGACGCTCGCGCGCCTTGCCCCAGTGCATCGCCGCGATGGCGATGACCGCCTCGTCGGGGGACGTGCCCTGGCTGCCCAGCGCCTCGGCCATCAGGTCGAGGCAGCGGCGGGCCTCCATCGGCGTGACGCCGACGCGGCCGGCGAGGCCTTCCATGACCGCCTTGTTGCGGGCGAGCATGCCGACATCGCCGATGGCGCCCCAGGCCACGGCCAGCGCGGGCAGGCCGCGGCGGCGGCGCTGGCGCGCGAGTCCCTCCATGAAGCCGTTGGCGGCCACGTAGGACCCCTGGCCCGGGTTGCCGATGAAGGTCGTCGCCGAGGAGAACAGGACGAAGTAGTCGAGGCTCCGGTCGCGGGTGGCGGCGTCCAGGTGCTGGGCGCCGATCACCTTGGGGCCGATCACCGCGTCGAGCGCCGCGGCGTCGATGTTGGAGATCAGGCCGTCCTGGAGAACCGCCGCGGCGTGCAGCACGCCCGCGAGTTTCCTGCCGCCCTGCTCGATCCCGGCGATGAGCCGATCCACCGAGGCGCGGCTCGTGATGTCGACGGCCTTCGCCTCGACGGTCACGCCCCGCGCCGTGAGCTCCGCGACGATGGCCTTGGCCTCGTCGGTGGCCGCGCCCTTGCGGCCCGCGAGCACGAGGTGCTTGGCACCCCGGTCGATCAGCCAGCGCGCCGCCTCCAGGCCGAAGCCGCCGAGGCCGCCGGTCAGCAGGTGGACGCCCTCGGCCGAGACCGTGAACGGCCGGGCCGTGTCCTTCATGATCGTGCCGGCCTTCGGCGGGCTGATCACGATCTTCCCGATATGGCCGGACTGCTGCATCAGCCGGAACGCGTCCGAGGTCTCGGCCGCCGTGAAGGGCTGATAGGGCAGGGGCTTGAGGCCGCCGTCGTTGAACAGGGCCATGACCTCGCGGAACATTCGCGCGCCGTCGTCGCCCTGGTGCTGGATCACCTGGTCGAGGTCGACGCCGAAGTAGCTGAGGTTTCGCCGGAACGGGCGCAGGCCGATATGGGTGTTGGCGACGTAGTCGCGCTTGCCCAGCTCGACGAAGCGGCCGAACGGCCGGAGGGCGTTGAGCGAGCGCTCCATCGCCTCGCCGAACAGGCTGTTCAGCACGATGTCGACGCCGTCGCCGGTGATCGCTCGGACCTCGTCCACGAAGGCCAGGGAGCGGGAATCGAGCACGTGCTCGGCGCCCAGCGCCTTCACGAGGGCCCGCTTCTCGCGGGAGCCGGCCGTGGCGATGACCCGCGCGCCCTTGAGCTTGGCGATCTGCAAGGCAGCGAGTCCGACGCCGCCCGCGCCGCCGTGGACCAGCACCCACTCGCCGCGCCGCATCCGGGCGCAGGAGACGAGGCCGTAATAGGCGGTGAGGAAGGCCACCGGCACGGTGGCGGCCGCCATCGGGTCGAGGCCGTGCGGCATCGGCGCGACGACGAGGTCCGGCACAACGATGTGCGTGGCGAAGCCCGACTGGGCGAAGGCGACGACCGGATCGCCGACCTTGAAGCCCTTCACGCCCGGGCCGACGGCCGTGACGCGGCCGGCACACTCGAGGCCGAGGCGGGGGCCGGCGAAGCCGTCCTCCAGGATCTCCTCGGGGAGCATCGAGAGCGCCCAGAGAACGTCGCGGAAGTTGAGGCCGGTGGCCTCGACCGCGATCTCCATCTCGCCCTTGCCGGGAGCGCGGCGCTCGGCCGGCCCCCAGACCATCTCGCTCAAGCCGCCGGTGTTGCTGCGCTCCAGGCGCGCGGCCTCGGCCGGGACGGCGTCGGCCGGATCCCGGTGCTGCGGCCGGCCGGCATGGAAGCGCACGACCTGGGTCCGCTCGTCGTCCAGCACGATCTCGGTCTCCGGGGTGCCGGAGAGGATGAGGTCGCGCAGGCGCTCGGAGGCGCGCTTCGACGACATCTCGGGGGAGAGGTCGATGCGGCGGACGTCGAGGTTCGGGGCTTCGTTGGCGAGCGTGCGGGAGAAGGCCCACACGCCCGCCTCGATGTTGGTGGTCTGGCCGCCGCGGTCGCGGGTCGCGCCCGGGGCAACGACCCAGAGCTTGGTCTGGCGCGCGCCGAGGTGCTCGGTGCAGCGCTTCAGGCTGAGGCAGCGGTCGCGCAGCCGCTCGGACGCCTCGCCACCGCGGGTGAAGGCGCCGGCCAGGAACACCACCGTGTCGGGGGTCTCCTTCTCCAGCTCCATCAGGGAGGTCTCGGAGTCGAGGATGATCGAGACGTGCACGCCGCCCGCGACCAGCAGAGTCGCCAGGGAAGAGGCGGTCTCAGCCGCGAACTCGTCGTCCGAACCGATGATGAAGGCGAAGCTCTGCGCCGGGGCCGGACCCGGGCGCACCGGCGCTTCCGCCGTCAGCAACAGATCGTCGCCGTTGGCCGACGCCGCCCGCTCGACCTCGACCTTGACGAGGCCGTGGGCGCTCAGGATGCGCTGCCAGCCCTCGATATCCTCGAGACGGCCTACGGGCATGCCGCCCGCGGCCTCCTCGAACCAGCCGGCGGTGAGACCGAACACGAGGTCGCGGAACAAGGAGGCGCCCGGCTCCACCGCCACCAGCAGGCCGCCGGTGGCGAGCGCTCCGGCGAGCTGGCCCGGCAGGCCGCGGTCGCCGCGATGCAAGCTGCCCGACGCCAGGATCAGATCGAAGCTGCCGGGGGCGAGCTCCTCGGCGGTCTCGACCACGGCAGCGGCGCGGCCGAGCGACAGGCGGGCGCGCTCGGCGAGCCGGCGGTCGGTCTCAAACACGGTGAGCCGGGCCTCGGCGGCGGCCGCGAAGGTCGCAGCCTGGGCCGAGAGCGGGCCGAAGCCGACCTGCAGGACGCGGAGCGCCCGCTCCTTGGGAAGCTGCGCGCGGCTGCGCTCGATCAGGTTGGCGACCACGTCGGCGCCGTGGCGCGCGGTGGCCGAGCGCAGCACGAAGGCGTCGATCGCCCCCTGCGGCAGGGACGGCGCGTCGGTGAGCGTGCCGGCGAGCAGCCGGTCGACCAGGGCGCCGACATCGGCGATCAGCACCAGCTCGGCCGAGAGGTCCGGATGGTCGCCGGCGATCCAGCGCATGATCTCGTCGGGCGCCGGCAGGGCGGAGCCGTCGCCGAGCGTCCAGTTCTGGCCGGCGCGCTCGGCGAGGCCGCTGCTCTCCAGGGCGTAGAGCGCGTTCAGCAGCCAGGGGCGCAGGGCCTCCGGCACGCGGCTGTCAGTGACCGAGACGGTCTCCCCCTGCGCGAGCCCGGAGGCGAGGCGGTAGGCGAGCGAGGTCGCCCAGCCCTCCAGCAGGAGGTGGCCCGGCGACAGGGCGGCGTCGGACGGCCCCTTCGACTCGGCGGCGAGCGGGCGCAGACGCGCGGCCACGCTTGGGCGGCGCTCCATCGGGATCGCGGTCGGCTCGGTGGCGAGCTCCGGCACCTGCGAGATCGCGAAGGTCGAGAGGTCGCCGCCGCTCTTGGCGCGCAGGGCCTGGAACCGGCCCTCGCGGATCGTGGCGATGACCGCGCCCTCGGCGTCGAGGAGCGTGAAGTCGGCCAGGATCGAGCGCTCGTTGCAGCGGCGGGTGCGGATGATCGAGCGGGCGATCACCGCGCCGGGGCGCAGCATACGGACCTCGCCGAAGCGCACCGGGATGTAGGCCTTGCCGCCGTTCTCGCCGAGCAGGTCGGCGAACAGCAGGATCAGCCCGTGGAAGCACGCGTCGAGCCGGTTCGGCACCAGGCCGTAGCGGGTGTCGGGCTCGGCCGGCAGCAGGTCGGAGACGATCGTGGCGTCGTCGAGCCGCGCGCTCATCGCCACCTGCTGGAAGCTCGGGCCGAAGCCGAGCCCGGAGGCGAGGGCCTTGGCGTAGAGCGCGTCGCCGGTGAGCACGTGGTCGCCCGCGGTCTCGAAGCTGAAGCCGTCGATATCCGGTGTCTTAGGGGCCGAGAAGGTGCCCTCGACGATCTTTGCCTGGGCGTGCAGCTGCCAGGGGGTCTGGGTCAGGCGGGGCCGGCTCAGCACCTGGATGCCGTTGCCGGAGCCCGACAGGCGCACCGCGACCTCGCGCAGGGCGTCCTCGGCGAACACCATCGGCGCCACGATCTCGAAGTCGGCCAGCACGACCTCGTCGTCGCGCAGGGCCTCGCGAACGCAGGCCAGGGCCATCTCGACGAAGCCGGCGCCCGGCATGATCACCTGGCCGTCGACCTTGTGATCCTCCAGTTCCGGCACGGTCACCGGGTCGACGAAGCCGTTCCACTCCAGCCCGTCGAAGGTCGTGCGCGACCCGATCAGCGGGTGATAGGGGCGGGGGCTCATCGCGCCGACGCCCTCGGTGGTGTCAGCGAGGCGGAACGGGCGGCGCTGCCACGGGTAGGAGGGCAGGCGGACGTCGCCCTTCGGGGCGTCGCCGAACAGCAGCGTCTCGTGGACCTGCGCGCCCTGGACGAGGGCGGCGCTGACCGCCTTGGCGATCGGGTCGCCGCCGGAAGCCTTGCGGTGCATCACGCCGACCGTGGCGGTCTCGATGCCCAGCGGCTCGACCGCGTCGCCGACGTGCGACATCAGGGTCGCGCGCGGGCCGACCTCCACGAACACGCGGGCGCCGCGGCGGGTGGCGTCCTGCACGGCCTCGCAGAAGCGCACGGGCTCGCGGATGTTGCGCCACCAGTAGCCGGCGCCGAAATTCTCGCCGCCCAGCACCGAGCCGGTCACGGTCGAGACCATCGCGGTGGTGCCGGTCCGCGACTTGAGGCCCGCGAGATCGCGCAGCAGCGGCTTCTCGGTCGGGTCCATCAGCCGACCGTGGAAGGCGTAGGCGAGGTCGAGCTTGCGGCCGCGACGGCGCTTGCGCGACAGGGCCTTGATGGCGGCGTCGATGTCGGCCACCGGCCCGGCGACCGTGACGGCCTTGGGGCTGTTGTAGGCGGCGATGTCGAGGGTCGGGTAATCCTTGAGGAAGGACTCGACCTCCTCGGACGGCATCAGCAGCACCGCCATGGTGCCCTGGCCGTGCGTCGTCTCCTGGTGGTGGCTGCGGTAGTAGATGACCCGGACCGCGTCCTCCAGGCTAAGGATCCCGGCGGCCTCGGCGGCCGCGATCTCACCGACGCTGTGGCCGAGGACGTAGGACGGGATCAGACCCTTCGCCTTGAGCGCGGCCGTCGAGGCGCTCTCGATGGCGAAGATCAGCGGCTGCGAGACGCTGGTCAGCGCGAGGCGCTCGTCGAGGTCGTCGGCGTAGAGCGCGTCCTTCAGCGACCAGTCCGAGTAGGCCCGGAACAGGGTGTCGATCCGGTCGAAGGTCGCGCGGAAGGTCGCGTTCTCCTCGTAGGCCTCGCGGCCCATCCCGGCCCACTGGCTGCCGTTGCCGGAATAGATGAACGCCACCTCGGCGACGCGGTCGACCGCGGTGCCGGTGAAGGCGTCCTGCGTGTCCTCGCCCTCGCCGACGGCGCGCAGCGCCGCGGCGACGTCGGTCTTGCCGTCGAGCGCGACGGCGAGGCGGGCGGGCATGCGCTCGCGGCGATGCGCCACCGCGGCCGCCACGGTCGCGACCTGCTCGGGGGCGGCCTCGAGGCGCTCGGCGTAGTCGAGGGCGAGCTCGTTCAGCGCCGCCCGGCTCTGGGCCGAGAGTAGCAGCACCTGGGCCTGGGGCTCCGCGGTCGCGGCGGCGGGCTTCGCCCAGGCGGGCGCGTCGGTGATGACGACGTGGGCGTTGGTGCCGCCGAAGCCGAAGGAGTTGACGCCGGCGAAGCGCTCGCGCGAGCCGCGGCCGATCTTCAGCGGCGCGCGCACGACGTCCAGGTTGAGCTCGCCGAAGGGGATCTCGGGATTGAGCTCGGCCGCGTGCAGCGACGGCGGGACGAGATCGTGCTCGAGCGCCAGAGTCGCCTTCATCAGGCCGGCGAGGCCGGAGACCGGCTCGGTGTGGCCGATATTGGTCTTGATCGAGCCGATCGGCAGCGGCGCCTGCCGGCCGCGGCCGAGCTTCGAGCCGATGGCCGAGGCCTCGATCGGGTCGCCCACCGGCGTGCCGGTGCCGTGCGCCTCCATGAAGGCGAGGTCGTCGAGGCGGATCTCGGCCTCGCGGTAGACCTTCTCCAGCAGGGCGCCCTGGGCGTAGCCCGAGGGGAGGGAGATGCCGGTGGTCCGGCCGTCGGAGTTGATGCCGGAGGCGGCGACGACCGCGCGCACGGTGGCGCCGTTGCGCCGCGCGGCCTCGGCCGACTGCAGCACGAACACCACGCCGCCCTCGGAGCGCACGTAGCCGTCCGCGTTCTTGGAGAACGCCTGGCACAGGCCGGTGCGCGAGAGCATCTGCGCGGTGGAGAAGCAGATGAAGTTGAACGGGCTCGCCAGCACGTTCACGCCGGCGACGACCGCGGTGTCCACGCGGCCCGACCGGATCGCCTGCACGGCGTTGTCGAAGGCGACGAGCGAGGACGAGCAGGCCGTGTCGACCGTGAAGCTCGGGCCCTTGAGGTCGAAGATGTAGGAGATGCGGTTCGAGATGATCGAGAGCGTGTTGCCGGTCGCCGCGTAAGCGTCTCCCGACGGCGCGTCGAGGATGCGCAGGTTGCCGTAATCGAGGGACGAGGCGCCGACGAACACACCGATATTACTGCCGGCCACGCTCGACGGGCGCAGGCCCGCGTCCTCGAGGGCTTCCCAGGTCAGCTCGAGCAGCATCCGCTGCTGCGGATCCATCTGCTCGGCCTCGCGGGGCGAGATGCCGAAGACCGACGGGTCGAACGACCAGACGTCGTCGATGATACCGGCCGCCCAGGTGTAGCTCTTGCCGCGCTCATGGGCGCGCGGATGGGCGAACCGCTCCAGGGAGAACCGGTCGGCCGGCACCTTGCTGACGGCGCAGCGCCCTTCGGACAGGAGTGACCAGAGCCCATCCACGCTGGGGGCCCCGGGCAGTCGGCATGCGCGTCCGACGATCGCAATGTCTGTACGTTGTGTCACGTTCGGTTCGCACACGCTCGTTATCGGAAGTCGGCTCGGCTCTCGACGAGTGAGTACCCTCTCACCCCTTACTGTGGCACCATTGCGGTGTCCAACCAGCCCTAACGCGAGGTCATCCCCGCGTGGCAAAATTGCCAGAGGCTGTGACATGTATTCATCAGAAGCTTATCCAATTCCTACGGTCAAAACGCCAAGTTTGAACCGCCGGACCGGCTGCCGAGACGCGGGCTCGATCACGAGAAAGCCACAGTTGCGCCTCCGCGGACGCCGCCCGTCTAGCGGCATCGATGCCGATTCCGGAAGAAATCTTCGCGATGTCGCGCAGGTCCCGCACAGGAATCCGGGCTCGAAGGCCGGCGCGGTGATGATCAAGACCCGATCCGGGCGACGCTCTCCTTGGTTCGTCCGACGCCGCAATAGGTAAAACCGTGGCGCGCGGCGCTCGCGGGGTCGTAGATGTTGCGCAGGTCGATCAGCACGGGAGCCGCCTCACCGGACGACATGGCCTGACGCAGCCGGTCGAGGTCGAGGGCCCGGAACGCGTTCCACTCGGTGACGATCACCACCGCGTCGGCGCCCTCGGCGCAGGCGTAGGCGTTCTCGGCGTAATCCACAGCCGGCATCAGGATCCGAGCCTGCTCCATGCCCTCGGGATCGTAGGCGCGGATTACGGCGCCGGCGTCCTGCAGACCCGCCACGATCGCCAGCGCGGGCGCGTCGCGCATGTCGTCGGTGTTCGGCTTGAAGGTCAGGCCGAGCAGCGCCACCGTCCGGCCGCGCACCGACCCGCCGCAGGCCTTGATCACCTTGCGCGCCATCGCGCGCTTGCGCTGGTCGTTGACCGCCACCACCGTCTCGACCAGCCGCAGCGGCGTGCCCGCATCCTGCGCGGTCTTGACCAGGGCCAGCGTGTCCTTGGGGAAGCACGAGCCGCCGTAGCCCGGCCCGGCATGCAGGAACTTCGACCCGATCCGGTTGTCCAGGCCGATGCCGCGCGCCACCGCCTGCACGTCCGCGCCCACCGCCTCGCACAGGTCCGCCACTTCGTTGATGAACGTGATCTTCGCCGCGAGGAACGCGTTCGCCGCGTACTTGGTCAGCTCGGCCGTCCGGCGCGAGGTGACCATGATCGGCGCCTGGTTGAGGTAGAGCGGCCGGTAGACCTCGCGCATCACAGCCTCGGCCCGGGCCTCCTCGGCGCCGACGACGATGCGGTCGGGGCGCTTGAAGTCGGCGATGGCCGCGCCCTCGCGCAGGAACTCGGGGTTCGAGGCGACCGCGAACTGCGCCTCGGGGTTGGTCTCGCGGATGATGCGCTCGACCTCGTCGCCCGTGCCCACCGGAACGGTCGACTTGGTCACAACCACGGTGAAGCCGGACAGGGACCCGGCGATCTCCCGGGCGGCATCGAACACGTAGCTCAGGTCGGCGAAGCCGTCGCCGCGGCGGGAGGGCGTGCCCACCGCGATGAAGACCGCGTCCGCCTCGGCCACGGCGTCCCGCATGGTCGCGCGGAAGGCGAGCCGGCCCTGGCGGACGTTCTCGGCGACCAGGACGTCGAGGCCCGGCTCGTAGATCGGCATGCGGCCGGCGTTCAGGCTGGCGATCTTATCGGGATCCCGGTCGATGCACACGACCGTGTGGCCGAAATCGGCCAGGCAGGCGCCGGAGACCAGGCCGACATATCCGGCCCCAATCATCGCAATCCGCATCGGGCCCTCCCGGCAGCTCGCCCTCGGCTTGCTGCGATGCAACATGATCCGGGCCGCGTGAGGATGCAACCCGGGCCAGCCTGGATCTGCTCCAGTCTGTCACGGGAATGCAACACCCGCGAAGGATGACTGTAGTTTGACAGCGGGTCCCGGAGCGCCCCGCATCGGCCGCCGATCCGCGCGGCGCGCCTCCGCGACGGCGCGCGGGGCGGCTTCGCAGCGCGGGCGGCTTCCTGTAGAAGCGCCCCCGCCCGACGGGGAGGCCCGGATCCGCCCCCGAGGACCCGACCCAAGGATCGGTGAAGGACCGCGATGACCGAATTGCCCAACGTGCACGTGCGTGCCGAGGTCCTGGCCCAGGCGCTGCCCCACATGCAGCGCTACGACCAGGAGATCGTCGTCATCAAGTACGGCGGCCACGCCATGGGCGACCGGGCCGCGGCCGAGGACTTCGCCGAGGACATCGTCCTGCTGGAGCAGTCCGGCCTGAAGCCGATCGTCGTGCACGGCGGCGGACCGCAGATCGGCAAGATGCTCGACCGGCTCGGCATCCAGTCCGAGTTCCGCGGCGGCCTGCGCGTCACCGACGAGGCCACCGTCGAGGTGGTCGAGATGGTCCTGGCCGGCCTGATCAACAAGCAGATCGTCGGCTGGATCTCGGCCGAGGGCGGCCGGGCGGTCGGCCTGTGCGGCAAGGACGGCAACATGGTCCGGGCCAAGCGGGCGATGAAGACCGTCGTCGATCCCGAGAGCCGCGTGGAGCAGACCGTCGATCTGGGCCTCGTCGGCGAGCCGGACCACGTCGAGCGCGGCGTCCTCGACGCGGTCCTCAAGGCCGAGCTGATCCCGGTCCTGGCGCCGGTCGCCTACGGGGCGGACGGGCAGACCTACAACGTGAACGCCGACACCTTCGCGGGGGCGATCGCCGGGGCGCTCCGGGCCAAGCGCCTGCTGCTGCTCACCGACGTGCCGGGCGTCCTCGACAAGGACAAGAAGCTGATCCCGGAACTCACCGTGGAGGATTGCCGGCGCCTGATCGCCGACGGCACCATCACGGGCGGGATGATCCCGAAGATCGAAACCTGCATGTACGCGATCGAGCGCGGCGTCGAGGCGGTCGTCATCCTCGACGGCAAGGTCAACCACGCCGTGCTGCTCGAACTGTTCACCGATTACGGTGCCGGCACCCTGATCCGTCGCGGCTGAGATCCGGACCGCCCGCGCACCGTGCCGGATCCCGGCGCGGCGCGCGGGCGCAACCTCCGCGCGCCCAGCGCATTGTCGTACCCCGCCCGCCCCGGAGGGGCCGGCCCAGCAAGGCCCGGGCAAGG
This sequence comes from Methylobacterium sp. UNC300MFChir4.1, assembly GCF_900110155.1. NCBI lineage: Bacteria > Pseudomonadati > Pseudomonadota > Alphaproteobacteria > Hyphomicrobiales > Methylobacteriaceae > Methylobacterium > Methylobacterium sp. UNC300MFChir4.1. Next base: position 12,703 of record NZ_FOCS01000024.1, read on the forward strand.
TACCGGCAAGCACCGAACTTGCGAGCTTGACCGTTCCGGTCCAGATTCCGGGGCAACAGCAACCTGAGGGGTTCCGGTGCACCACCCCGACAAGGCCCAGTTCACCACGCCCGCGGCGCGCGGCTTCGCCGATGTCGACACCTGGGTGTTCGACCTCGACAACACGCTCTACCCGAGCGACGCGGCGGTCTGGCCGAAGGTCGACGAGCGCATCACCCTGTACGTGATGCAGCTCTACGGGCTCGACGGGATCTCGGCCCGCGCCCTGCAGAAGTACTTCTACCACCGCTACGGCACGACGCTGTCGGCGCTGATGGTCGAGTCGCGGGTCGATCCCCACGACTTCCTCGATTTCGCGCACGACATCGACCATTCGTCGATCAAGCTCGACAAGAGCCTCGGCGACGCGATCGAGCGGCTGCCCGGGCGCAAGCTGATCCTGACCAACGGGTCGCGCCGGCACGCCGAGAACGTCGCCGCCAAGCTCGGCATCCTCGACCATTTCGAGGACGTGTTCGACATCGCCGCCGCCGACTTCGTGCCGAAGCCGGAGCGCACGACCTACGAGCGGTTCCTGGAGAAGCACGCCGTCGAACCGACCCGCGCCGCCCTGTTCGAGGACATCGCCCGCAACCTCGCGGTGCCGCACGACCTCGGCATGGCGACCGTGCTGGTGGTGCCGAAGGTCACCGATCCCTACCGCGAGGCCTTCGAGCAGGAGGCGGTGCGCGAGCCGCATATCGACCACATCACGGACGATCTCGCCGCCTTCCTCTCTGCCTGCGTGCTGCCCGAAGTACGATCCGCATCCGGGGAGCGCCGCTGACGCGAGGCCGGAGCGCTTCACGGGCGGCGCGCATCGGGCCCTGATCCCGAGTCGACCGACGATCCGCCGCGCCGGCAGCAGCGCGGACGGATCGCGGCGGCAACCCAATCGACAAGCCGGCGACGATCCTGTAGAGAGCCGCCCAACTCACAACAGGATCGCCGAAATCCTGGCGCCGATCGCCCATGAGGGGCGGAACGGCGCGACGGCCGGAGCTATGCCATGAACATCATCGAGCAGCTGGAGCGCGAGGAAGTCGCGCGCCTCGCCAAGACCATCCCGGATTTCGAGCCGGGCGATACGCTCATCGTCAACGTCCGCGTGAAGGAAGGCGAGCGCACCCGCGTCCAGGCCTACGAGGGCGTCTGCATCGCCCGCTCGGGCGGCGGCCTCAACGAGAGCTTCACGGTCCGCAAGATCTCCTACGGTGAGGGCGTGGAGCGCGTCTTCCCGGTCCATTCGCCGATGATCGACTCGATCAAGGTGGCCCGCCGCGGCAAGGTGCGCCGCGCCAAGCTGTACTACCTGCGCGACCGGCGCGGTAAGTCGGCCCGCATCGTCGAGCGCACCGACCGCTACAAGGCCAAGGACACCCCGGCCCAGGCGCCGGCTGCCGCCGAGTAAGCTGTCCGATTCGCTCCGCAGGCCGGAGCGATCGCCCCGTTTCAGACCGGTCCGGCTCAGCCGGGCCGGTTTTTTCGTGGCCGACAGGTCCGTCCAGTCGGCCGATAGCGCGCCTCAGGCAGCCCGGATCTCGTCGAGGAGCCGGTGGATCTCGGCGGAGAGCTGATCGGACCTGCGCGACAGGTCGATCGCGGCGCCGAGGACCTGCTCGGCCGCCTCGCCCGTCGCCTCGGCGCCCTGCGAGACCTCGGCGATGTTGCCGGTGACTGCCTCCGTGCCGACCGCCGCGCGCGCGACGCTGCGCACGATCTCCTCGGTGGTCGCGCCCTGCTGCTCGATCGCGGCCGCGACGGACGCGGCGAGCGTGCTGACCTCGCCTATACTACGGCCGATCCCGTGGATCGCCTCCACGGCCTGCCGGGTCGAGGCCTGGACCGCGCCGATCCGCGCGGCGATCTCCTCGGTCGCGGCCGCGGTTTGCTCGGCCAGCGCCTTGACCTCGCCCGCCACGATGGCGAAGCCCCGGCCCGCCTCGCCGGCCCGCGCCGCCTCGATCGTGGCGTTGAGGGCGAGGAGGTTGGTCTGACGGGCGATGCCCGCGATCATGCTGGCGACGGCCCCGATCCGCTCGGCCCCGTCGGCGAGATCGCCCACGAGGGCGTCCGTGCGCCGCGCCTCGGTGGCCGCCCGCGCGGTCTTGGCCGAGGATTGCGCCATCCGTCCGGAGATCTCCTGGATGGTGATCGCCATCTCCTCGGTGGCCGCGGCGACGCTCTGCACGCTCCCGGCGGTCTCCTGCGCGGCCCCGGCGACGCGCGTCGCCCGGGCACTCGTGCGCGACGCCGTCCGCGCCATCGCCTCGGCGGTCGCCTGCATCTCGGTGGCGGCCGCGGAGACGCCCGTCATCAGCGCCCCGGCCCGGGCCTCGAACGCCCGGGTGAGCGCGTCGAGGGTCTGCGCATGCTGGACCTTGGCCTCAGCTTCGCGCGCGACCGCCCGGTCCGTCTCGGCCTTGGCGACCAGCGCCTGCCGGAACACTTCGACGGTCCGGGCCATCTGACCGATCTCGTCCGTCCGCTCGAGTCCCGGTATCGGCTCCGCGCCGTCGCCCCGGGCGAGCGCCTTCATCCGGCGACCGAGGCGGTCGAGCGGGCGCGTGATGCCGCGCCCGATCAGGACGGAGCCGATCACCCCGAGCGCGCCGACCCCGAGCAGAAGGCCGGTCGCCGCGAGGGCGAGCGCCTGGAAGGCGGCCCTGATGTCGTCGGTGTAGGTCCCCGCCGCGATCATGATGTCCCAGGGCTCGAACCTGACGGCGAGCGTCGTCTTCGGAGACAGGCCTTCGTGCCCCGGCCGGGGGTAGAGATAGCTCAACGTCGCCGTGTCGGAGGTCTTCAGCCGTTCGATCAGCGTTCCGGCCGCGCGAACCCCGTTGACCCGGGTCCCCAGCTGGTTGCTGCCGACGAGACGGCGGTCGGGGACCGCCAGGACCGTGCCGTCCATCGTGTAGATGGCGACGTAGTTGGTGCCGTTATCGAATCGCATGGCCATGGTGGTCTCGGCCAGCTCCGCCAGGGCCGCCTCACGGGACAGGGCGCCGCTCCTGACCCGGCTCTCGAGACTTTGCGCATAGGTGGTGAACAACTCCGTGACCGTGCGCAGGGACTGCAGCCGCCCCGACAGCATTTCCTGGTAATACATGCGCAGTCCGATGACACCGATGACCGATACAAGCAGCCCTATCAAGGCAATCTGCGTCATCATCCTACGCGATAGATTTTTACTCAAAAATATCTTTATCATAACACGTTCCGCGAGATCGACAAAGTCGTCGATGCTGCGGTGTGGCCTGATAAATCTGAGCCCGCATGTCAACGTAATCTCGCAGATCTGGATCGAGATCTGAAAGACACGCGGTTCAGACGCGCAGGGCGGGCGAGGAAGCGGTCACCCGCGACGCGGTCTGCGCCGGCTGCAGGAGCGGGCCGTCAGTCGGCGAGCAGAACCTGAGATCGTGCCCGTGGCGCGGGGCCACGCCCGACCAGCCCGAATGACCGGGATCGAGCCGCTCTCTTGCACGCAGAGCTCGGGCACGATGGGGATGACGTCATCGGCGGATCGGAGTGGCGCCGCGGCCCGACGGAACGGCGCGGAGACGGCGCGATCGGGAGCGGGACAGGCGTCTAGCCGATCCGCGCGGTCACCTCGATCTCGACGCGCATCTCGGGGCGCAGGAGGCCCGCCACGACCACGATCGTGGCGGCGGGCCGGACGTCCGCCAGCACCCGCCCGCAGACGGCCAGCACGGCCTCGCCATCGTCCCGGTCGGTGACGTAGTAGGTGGCGCGCAGGACGCCGGCGAGGCCGGTTCCGGCCTCGGCGAGGACCGAACGGATCGTGCGCCAGCAGGCCTCGGCCTGCGCGGCGGCGCCGTCGGGCATCGTCATCGTGGCGTAGTCGTAGCCGGTCGTCCCGGACAGGTAGACGGTGTCGCCGTCGACCACCGCCCGGGAGTAGCCGTAATCCCGCTCGAACGGGGACCCCGACGTGATCAGCCGCCGGCTCATCCGCCGCGCAGGGCCTCCAGAACCTTGCCGCCGGCGCGGCCCGTGGGCGTCATGCCGAGCCGGCGCTCGACGTCCTTGATGGCGTCGCGCGTCTTCTGGCCGACCTTACCGTCCGGCTCGCCGACGTCGTAGCCGCGGGCGGCCAGCCGGGTCTGGAGGTCGCGGCGCTCGGCCCGCGACAGGGGCGGGTCGTCGGTCGGCCAAGCGGCCTGGACGCCGGGCCGGCCGCGCAGCCGGTCGGACAGGACCGCGATGGCGAGGCCGTAGGATTCGGCGGCGTTGTACGAGTAGATCGCGTCGAAGTTCCGGGTCACCAGGAAGGCCGGTCCGTCGATGCCGGCGGGCGCCAGGATCCCGGCCGGGCCCTCGCCCGAGAGCGGGCGCCCGTCCGCGCGGGTGACGCCGAGCGACGCCCAGTGGGCGACCGGCTTCTTGTTCTTGCGCCCGGCGGCGCCGACGTTGAAGCCGCGGGGCAGCTTCACCTCGTAGCCCCACACCTGACCGTTCTGCCACTTGGCGACGCGCAGGAAGTTGGCGGTGGAGGCGACGGCGTCGGCCACGGAGTCGACCACGTCGCGCCGGCCGTCGCCGTCGCCGTCCACGGCGAGTCGCTGATAGGTCGTCGGCATGAACTGGGTCTGGCCGAAGGCGCCCGCCCAGGAGCCGGTCAGCCGCTCCGGCGCGATGTCGCCGCGCTCGATGATCCGCAGGGTGGCGATCAGCTCGCCGCGGAAGAAGTCCCGACGGCGGTTGTTCGAGCAGGCGAGCGTCGCCAGCGACTGCACCAGCGGCATCTTGCCGAGGTTCTTGCCGAAATTCGACTCGACGCCCCAGACCGCCGCGATCGTGTAGCGGTCGACCCCGTAGCGCGACTCGGCCTGGGCGAGCGCCGCCGCGTTCTGGCGCATGGCCGCGCGCCCGTCCTCGACCCGCTCGTCGTCGACGAGCGCCGCCATGTAGTCCCAGATCGGCGTCTTGAACTCGGGCTGCGCCTGGGACAGCTCGATCACCTTGTCGTCGTAGCCGATGCCGCTCGTGGCGGCCCGGAAGGTCTGCGCCGAGACGCCGGCCGCTGCCGCCTGCGACTGGATGCCGGCGAGGCAGCTGTCGAAATCGGCCCGCGCCGGCAGGCTCGCCAGGGGCAGGACCGCGATGCCGGCGAGCAGCCCGAGCGCGCGCGCCGTCCTCGGTCCCGTCGGGTGCTTCGGCATGCTGACGATCCTCACGATGCGGAACGGAGTCTGGGCGCGGATTCAGGCGACATGTGGGTTAACGAACGGTGAGGAAACCCGCCTCGTCTTGACCCTGCGGCCTACCAACCGGTAGGTTGGCACCGTACTGGCGCATCGCCGGTCGGGTCAACGAACAGGGAACGGGACGCGTGATGAAGGACTGGAATCAGTACGGCGCCGAGCTCGTCAGTACGCTCGGGCGCATCGGTGCGGTGAGCCCGGACCTCCTCAAGGCCCACGACCAGCTCGCCGCGGCGGCCCCGACCGAGCGCAAGCTGGACGCGAAGACCCGCGAGTTGATCGCCCTCGCGGTCGCGGTCACGACCCGGTGCGACGGCTGCATCGCGGTGCATTCCGACGCCGCCCGCAAGGCCGGCGCGAGCAAGGAGGAGGTCGTGGAGGCGCTGGGCGTGGCGGTGGCACTGAACGCCGGCGCCGCCCTGGTCTACACCGCCCGCGCCTTCGAGGCGTTCACCGGCGAGTCCGGCTGAGCCGACCGGGATAGGGCCGCGTCCGGTTCGCCGGCCCCGGGGCTCGTCTTCAGGACGGCGCGCCGGCCCGGTCTCGGCTGCCCAGGCGGTCCAGATAGGCGCAGAGCATGTCGGCCAGGGCGTCCGCGAAGGTCGCCATGGCCGCCTCGGTCCGGACCACCTCCGAGATGCGCTCGCCGACCTCGCCGAGCGTCATCGCGATGATCTCGCCCGCGACCGCCAGGTCCGTCTCGGGCGCCGCGGGAAGTGCCGCGCGCAGGAAGTCGCGGAAGGCCTGCGAGCCGGCCAACTGCGGCTCCGCGGCCTCGGGCGCGTCGCGATAGGCCGGGGCGGCCGCGTCGAGGGCCCGGCGCATCGCGGCCTCCGCGCATTCCGAACGCACGAAGGCGTGGACGGCGGCGCGCAGGCGCTCGCCGGGCGCGCAAGCGGGATCCGTCAGGAGGCCGGCGAGGAGGGCGCTCGTGTCCCGCCACTCGTCGCTCTGGAGCTGGAACAGGATCGCCGCCTTGTTGGGGAAGTACTGGTAGAGCGAGCCGATGCTGACGCCGGCGCGCTCGGCGACCCGCGCCGTCGTGAACCGCGCCGCGCCGACCTCCGCCAGAACCTGAGCGGCGGCCTCCAGAACGGCCGCGACGAGGTCGCTGGAACGCGCCTGCCGGGGCTGCTTTCGCCTGGAGATTCCGAGACTTGGCCGGTCGGGCATGGGGCGGGGCTCGGAACGCGAATAGGCGCGGGTAGGGGGCGCCGGTACTCTGCGTCGTGTTCAGTTGAACGCGCAAGACGGAAAGCAACGCGCCATGTCACCCTCAGCATCCACACTCGCCGAACCGCGTATCGCGTCGCTGTTGGACAGTCTCTTCGCGCAGGCGGAGGCCTCCTCACCCTTGAGCGCCATCGGCGATCTCTCGGCGGAACAGCGGGCGCGCCTCATGGGCAGCCGCACCGGCTACCGGGACTTCTACAGCCGGCTCAAGGATATGCCCCTCGCGGTCTCGCGGGAGACCGGCCGGCTGCTCTACATGCTCGCGCGGACCCGCCGGGCGCGGACGATCGTCGAGTTCGGCACGTCCTTCGGTCTCTCGACCCTGCACCTCGCCGCGGCCCTGCGCGACAACGGCGGCGGCCGGCTGATCACCTGCGAGTTCGAGCCGTCCAAGGTGGTGCGGGCGCGGGCGAACCTGATGGAGGCCGGGCTGGCGGACCTCGTCGAGTTCCGCGAGGGCGACGCCCTCCAGACCCTCGGCCTCGACCTGCCCGACTCGGTCGACCTGCTGCTCCTCGACGGGGCGAAGGGGCTCTATCCGGAGGTTCTGAGCCTCGTGGAGAGTCGCCTCGGACCGGGGGCCCTGGTGGTCGCCGACAACGCGGACCACAGCCCGGACTACCTGCAGCGGGTGCGCGCGCCGAGCCGCGGCTACCTGTCGGTGCCGTTCGCCGAGGACGTGGAGCTGTCCATGCGGCTCGGGTGAGGCAGGCCCTGGCCTCGGACCGGCGGTCGCCTCAGCGCGATGCGACCGCCGTCGGGACGCGGGTCCGGTCGCTCAGGCCCACTCGCGCTGAGCGAGCTTCTGCTCGTAGGCGTCGATGGAGGAGACGCGCTCCAGCGTCAGCCCGATCTCGTCCAGGCCGTTCAGCAGGTTGTGCTTGCGGCCCTCGTCGACGTCGAAATGCAGGGTGCCGCCGTCCGGTCCCCGGATCGTCTGCGCCGCCAGGTCGACCGTCAGGGTGGCGTTCGCGCCGCGCTCGGCGTCCTCGAAGAGCTTCTCCAGATCCTCGGGCGACACGACGATCGCCAGGATGCCGTTCTTCGCGCAGTTGTTGAAGAAGATGTCGGCGAAGCTCGTGGAGATCACGCAGCGGATGCCGAAATCGGCCAGCGCCCAGGGCGCGTGCTCCCGGGACGAGCCGCAGCCGAAATTGTCGCCGCACACCAGGATCTTGCTGTTCCGGTAGGCCGGCTGGTTGAGGATGAAGTCCGGGTTCTCGGAGCCGTCCTCGCGGTAGCGCATCTCGGCGAACAGGCTCTTGCCGAGGCCGGTCCGCCGGATCGTCTTCAGGTACTTCGCCGGGATGATCCGGTCGGTATCGACGTTGATCGTCCGCAGGGGCGCCGCGACGCCCTCCAGGGTGGTGAACTTTTCCATCGTCTGACGGCTCGTGTCGGTGGTCTCTCTGTCGCGCGGTTTAGCAGCCGCGGGCCCGGGCCGGAAGCGTCAGGCGAGATCGGGCGCCGTCGCCCGGGACAGGGTGCCGTCGTGGAGGGCCGAGGCGACCAGCGCCCCGGCGATCCCGGCCGCCCGGAGCGCCCGCAGGTCGTCAGGGCCGCGCACGCCGCCCGCCGCGTAGAGGCGGCGATCCGGCGCCCGCGCGCGCAGGGCTCCCAGGGCCGCGAGGTCCGGACCGGCCCCGGCGCCGACCTGCGCCAGCGTCATGGCGATCACCTCCGGCGGCCAGAGCGCCGGATCGTCGTGGAGGGCCGCCGGGCCGAGCCGCTCCGCGCCGCGCGTGTCGAGAGAGAACACCGCCCGGTCGCCGAGCCGTGTCACAAGGTCGGCATCCGCCTGGCTCTCGCTGCCGATCACCGGTCGCCCGAGCCCGGCCTCCAGGAACGCCGCGACGTCCTCCGGCTCGGCGAAGCCGGCATCGACCCACAGGGCGATCCCCGGGCAGGCGCGGGCGATCGCCTCCAGGGCGCGGAGATCGGGCGCGGCGCGGTCGATGATCGCGTCGAGATCGGCGACGTAGAGGATCGCGGCGGGCCACGCGTCGACCAGCCCGCGGGCCACCGCGTCCGGCGCCGAGCCCTTTGCCAAGGACGTCTCGATCGGGGCATAGGAGGAGCGCTCGCCCCGGCGCGCCCGCACCACGCGGCCGCCCCGGAGATCGAGCACCGGGATCACCGCGAAGCCGGGGCGCCCGATCCTGTGGTCCATCGAGGCGCTCATCGCAGTCCCATGCGCTCATCAAACCCAACGACCATCGGGTGGGACCTCGGCGGGGTCCACGTCAAGGTCGCCCTGGTCGAGGACGGCCGGGTCGCGGCCGCCGCCCAGGTGCCGTGCCCGCTCTGGCAGGGCCTGCCGGCCCTCGACCGGGCGCTGGAGGCCGCCCCCGACTGGGCCCGCGGCGCGGCCCTGCACGCCGTGACCATGACGGGCGAGCTGACCGACTGCTTCGCCGACCGGCGCGACGGCGTCGCGGCGCTCGCCGGATGGGCCGGGTCGCACCTCGCCGGGACCGTGCGGATCTACGCCGGCCGCTCCGGCCTCGTCGCCCCCGAGGCGGCCGCGTCCCTTTCGGCGGACGTGGCCTCGGCCAACTGGCACGCCACCGCGGCGCTCGCCGGCCGGCACGTCCCGGACGCGCTGCTGGTCGATATCGGCTCGACCACCGCCGACCTGATTCCCGTCGTGGGCGGGCGGGCGGCCGCGACCGGCTACAGCGACGCCGAGCGGCTGGAGACCGGCGAGCTCGTCTATACCGGCGCGGTGCGCACGCCGGTGATCGCCCTGTCCGACCACGCCCCCTTCGCGGGCCGCCGGACCCGGCTGATGACCGAGACCTTCGCCCACATGGCGGACGTCTACCGCATCCTCGGCCAGCTCCCCGAGGGCGCCGACCAGCAGCCGAGCGGCGACCGCAAGGGCAAGACGGTCGCCGAGAGCGAGACCCGGCTCGCCCGGATCGTCGGGCGGGACCGGGCGGAGGCGCCCGGAGCGGCCTGGACGGCGCTCGCCGCCCATTTCGCCGAGGCGCAGCTGCGCCTGCTGCACGACGCGGCGGCGGAGATCCTCAGCCGGCCCGATCTCGGCGCGGACGCGCCCCTCGTCCTGTGCGGCGCCGGCGCCTTCGTGGGCGCCCGCCTCGCCGAGCGTCTCGGCCGGCCCTCGACACCGCTCGTGACGCTGCTGGCGGACCGGATCGGCGGCGCGCGCGACGGCATCTCGACCTGTGGACCGGCGGTGGCGGTCGGCCTCATCGCCGCGGAGGAGGCACTCGCATGAGCGCAATCAAGATCCTGGCCCGGATCCTGACGGCCCGGGTCGGGCCGCATATCGAGCTGGCCGTCGAGACGGAGACCGGGGAAGTTCTGAAGGTGCTCGCCACCGAGGACCAGGTCGACCGGCTGGTCGACGAGCTCGAGGACATCCTCAACTCGCCCGCCGACCCGGAAGATGACGGGCCGCCCCAGGCGGCCTGAGGCCCCGGGCCCCGCCGGTCGCCATGAGCCTGATCGCCGCCAAGATCGTCGTCACGCCGACCCTGATGTGGGCCGTGTCGGCGGCCGCGCGCCGGTGGGGCAGCCTCGTCGGCGGCCTGCTCTCGGGCCTCCCGCTGACCTCGGCGCCGATCTCGATCTACCTCGCCGCCGAGCAGGGCGAGCGCTTCGCCGCCGACGCGGCGATCGGCTCGGTGGAGGGGCTCGGCGCGGTCACCGTCAGCTACCTCGTCTACGCCGTCGCCGCGCCGCGGACGGGGGGCCTCGCGGCCGCGCTGCTCGCCCTCGCGGGCTTCGTCCTCGGCGGCGCGCTGCTGCACGGGGTGATCCAGCCCGGCCTGTGGCTCGCCACGGCGATCGACCTGCCGGCGATGGTCCTGGTGGTCGCCCTGTGCCGGCCGGCCGCGGGGACCGAATCGCCGGCCCGCCGGGCGCGCCCGCCGCGCTGGGACATGCCGGCCCGGCTCGCGGCCGCCACCGTCCTGGTCCTGCTGGTCTCGGGGCTGGCGCCGCATCTCGGCTCCGGCCTGAGCGGCGTCCTGGCGCCGATCCCGATCATCTCCTGGCCGCTCATCGTCTTCGCCCGGGCGCAGGACGGCGTCGGCGCCGCCCTGGAGGTGGTGCGCGGCAGCGCCCAGGGCGCGTTCGGCGTGCTGGCCTTCTATGTCTGCGTGCACCTGCTCCTCGGTCGGATCGACCCGGTCGCGGCCTACGCCGCCGCGATCGCGGTGTCGGCGGCCTGCGTGCTGCCGTGGCTGGTCGCGCGGCGGCGCCCGCTTTCCGCCTGACCGGGCCGAGGCGACCGCGGAGGGGATCGATGCTGCCGGAGACCGGAATCCCGACCCTCACACCGGGCTACGCGACGGTGCCGCCCGGCCATCTCGCCACGATCGTCACCAGCCTGGAGATGCTGCGCCCGCCGCCCCCGCGTCCCGGACGGCCGTTCCCGCCCGGGCTCGCCCTCGAGCCCCTGGAACGCACCGACCCGGAGACCTACTGGAGCCTGTTCCGGGCGGTGGGCGCCGACTGGCTCTGGTTCTCGCGCCTCACCCTGGCCGACGAAGCGCTGGCGGCGATTTTGGCCGACCGGGATGTCGAGATCCTCGCGCTGCGGCGGGACGGGCGGAACGTCGGCATGCTGGAACTGGATTTCCGCCGGCCCGGGACCTGCGAGCTGGTCTTTCTCGGACTGACCGGGGACGCGGTCGGTACCGGGATCGGCCGCACGCTGATGAACGCGGCGATCGGCCGGGCCTGGGCGCGCCCGATCGCGCGGTTCTGGGTGCATACCTGCACGCTGGACCATCCCGGCGCGCTCGCCTTCTACCGGCGCTCCGGCTTCGTGCCTTTCGCGATCCACGTCGAGGTCGCGCCCGATCCGCGGCTCGACGGGACCCTGCCGCGCGACTGCGCCCCGCACGTGCCGCGGCTCGGCTGAGCCGCTGAGGGGTCCGGATACGAAGAGACCCGCGGCCTCGCGGCCGCGGGTCTCGTGTCGTCAGTCGCGCGCGCCGGTCAGGCGGCGGTGCGCTTGCGGGCTTCCTGCTTCGTGTCGACGCCGGCCGCTTTGATCTCGGACAGCTTCTGCGCGACGTTGCGCGAGAACACGAACTCGGCCGGGCGCTGGTTCTCCAGGCTGACCTCGGGGGCCATCTCGCCCTCGGTCTTGATGCCGCGGATCGCGTGCACCAGCGGCTTCCAGGGCTTGCGGACCGAATCGACCACCGAGGAGGCCTCGTAGCCCGAGTGGACCATGCAGTCGGCGCACTTCTCGTAGTTGCCGGTGCCGTAGGCGTCCCAGTCGGTGGTCTCCATCAGCTCCTTGAAGGTCGCGGCGTAGCCCTCGCCGAGCAGGTAGCAGGGCTTCTGCCAGCCGAACACGGTGCGGGTCGGGTTGCCCCACGGGGTGCAGTGGTAGGTCTGGTTGCCGGCCAGGAAGTCGAGGAACAGGCCCGACTGCTGGAAGGTCCACTTCTCGCGGCCCTTCTCCTTGCCGTGCCGGAACACGCCGCGGAACAGGTCCTTCGTCGCCTTGCGGTTCAGGAAGTGCTTCTGGTCGGGGGCGCGCTCGTAGGCGTAGCCGGGGGAGACGGTGATGCCGTCGATGCCCATTCGGGTCACGCTGTCGAAGAAGTCGGCGATCTTCTCCGGCTGGGAATTGTTGAAGAAGGTGCAGTTGATGGTGACCCGGAAGCCCATCTCCTTGGCCTTCGCGATCGCCGCCACGGCCTTGTCGTAGACGCCGCGCTGGCACACCGACTGGTCGTGCATCTCCTTGTCGCCGTCCAGATGGATCGACCACGTGAAGTACGGGCTCGGCTTGTACTCCTTGATCTTCTTCTCGAGGAGCAGCGCGTTCGTGCAGACGATCGCGAACTTCTTCTGGTCGATGATGCCCTCGACGATCTGCGGCAGGTCCTTGTGGAGGAGCGGCTCGCCGCCGGCGATCACCACCACCGGGGCTCCGCACTCGCGCACCGATTCGAGCGCGTCGGCGACCGGGAGGCGCTTGTTCAGGATCTCGTCCGGGTAGTCGATCTTGCCGCAGCCGGCGCAGGCTAGGTTACAGCGGAACAGCGGCTCCATCATCATCACAAGCGGGTAACGCTTGCGGCCCGTGAGGTGCTGCTTCAGGATGTAGCCGCCGATCTTCGCGACGTACCGGAGGGGGATACCCAAGATTGCGGCTCCTTACTTCGTCGGCCCCGGGACATCGGGGTGCTTAACGCGAAAAAATCTCGAATTCCAGCCATCTAGCTTGGAACTAATCTGAAATGACCCCGTTTCGGCGGGGCGATGACATCTTATTCCGTGCCTGACGCAACGGCGCCACATGGACCGCGCTTGCGGAGCCCGTGGGCGGACGCGCCCGATCGTTGAGGACAGCACGTGCATTGCGTCGGCAATACGACCGGAATCCCACGATTCGGGTGGCCGCGCCAGAAACGCCGTGCGCTAGCGCACACGGGCGGGCGCGGGATGCGCGCCACGGCGGCCGCGTTGCAATCTGGCATCGCCCTCTTTACTGAGCCTCGTGGCCGCGATGCAAGTCCCGGCCCGCGGCGGGTGTCCCGACCGCGGACCGCATCGGGCGCAATCAGTCGGGTGCCGGGCGCGCGCGGCGCGCTCGGATCGGGCGGTGTGGCGTTCCTCGAACCCGATGCGCACCCGGCCGAATCGCGGAGCGTCGCGCGGCGGAGCCCTGAGCCCGCCCGTGTCGGTGGCCCGGGTTCGGACCGGACAGATGGCAGGAGCCGGTCGCGCACGGGGCGCGTCCGATGCGAACAGGCAGGGTGCTCGTGATCGAAAGTCTCGTCGCGTTCTCGGTGCGGTATCGGTGGATCGTGATCGCCTTCACGGCGTTCCTCACGGTCGCGAGCCTCGGAGTCGCGGCGCACCTGTTCCGAATCAACACCGACGTCGAGCGGCTGATCGACCCGAAGGAGCCGTGGCGGCAGGACGAGATCAATTTCGAGAAGGCGTTCCCGCAGCGCAGCAACACCATCGTCGCGGTCATCAACGGCGAGACGCCGGAGGAGACCGAGGAGGCGGCCGCCAACCTCGCCAAGGCGCTCACGGCGCACAAGAACCTGATCGAGACGGTCTACCGGCCCGACGGCGGCCCGTTCTTCAACAAGAACGGCCTGCTGCTGATGTCGCAGGCGGACCTCGACAAGACCCTGGAGGCGCTGACCCAGCAGCAGGGTCTGCTCGGCCCGCTCGCCGCCGACCCGTCGCTGCGGGGCATCATGCGGGTGCTGACGCTGGGCGCGCGCGGCGTGAAGACCGGCGACGCCAAGATCGAGGACCTCGAGAAGCCCATGGGGCAGATCGACGCCACCCTGCAGAAGGTGCTGGCGGGTCAGCGGGCGCGGATGTCCTGGCAGGAACTCCTGTCGGGGGGTGAGACCAGCGTCACCGACAAGATGAAGTTCGTGGTGATCCAGCCGGTCCTCGACTTCAACGCCCTGGAGCCCGGCTACCAGGCGACCAAGCTGATCCGCAACGTCGCCAAGGATCTCGGGATCGACGCCCAGAACGGCCTGCGGATGCGCCTGACCGGCACGGTGGCCGTGGCGGACGAGGAGTTCGCGACGCTGTCGGAGGATGCCGGCCTCAACAACAGCATCATCGTCGGCGCGATCGTGCTGTTCCTGTGGCTGGCCCTGCGCTCGGGCAAGCTCGTCGGCGCGGTGATCATCACCACCTTCGCGGGCCTCGTGGTCACGGCCGCCCTGGGCCTCATCATGGTCAAGGAGCTGAACCCGATCTCGGTGGCCTTCGCGGCCCTGTTCGTCGGGCTCGGCATCGATTTCGGCATCCAGTTCTCGGTGCGCTACCGGGCCGACCGCTACGAGCAGCCGACGCTGGAGAGCGCGATCCGCGCCGCCGCCCGGGGCGTCGGCTGGTCGCTGACGCTCGCCGCGGTGTCGCTGGTGGCGGGCTTCTTCGCCTTCCTGCCCACGGCCTTCCGCGGCGTGTCGGAGCTGGGCCTGATCGCCGGCGTCGGCATGATCGTGGCCTTCCTGTTCTCGCTGATCCTGCTGCCGGCCCTGATCGCGGTGTTCAAGCCGGTGGGCGAGAAGGCCGCGGTCCAGACCGACTGGCTCGTCGGCGTCGACCCCTGGATCATCCGGCACCGCAAGCCGATCCTGATCGGCGTCGGCCTCGTGACCCTGGCCGGCGCGCCGCTGCTCTGGCACCTGCCGTTCGACTCGAACCCGATGCACCTGCGCAGCGCCAAGACGCAGTCCATCGCGACCTACCTGGACCTGATCAAGAATCCCGAGACCAGCCCGAATTTCATCGACGTGCTGGCGCCCAGCGTCGCGGAGGTCCCGTCGCTGTCGAAGACGCTCCTGGCCCTGCCGGTCACCGCCTCGGTCAACAGCATCGACACCTTCGTGCCGCGGGATCAGGACAAGAAGCTGGCCCAGATCGCCGACACGGCCCAGCTCCTCGACCCGGTGCTCAACCCCGGCCGTCGCCCGCCGCCGCCGACCGACGCCGACAACGTCAAGGCGCTCAAGGACGCCGCCGCGGCGCTCAACGGCCTCTCGGCCGACGCCAAGGGCGACGCGAAGGGCGCCCAGGAGGCCAAGCAGCTCGCCGGCACCCTGGACAAGCTCGCCGCCGGACCGGTGCAGATGCGCGAGGCGGCCTCGGTGGCGCTCACCAAGGATCTGGTGCCGCTGCTCGCCCGCCTGCGCGACCTGCTGCATCCCGAGAAGATCACGCTGGACAACCTGCCGCCGCAGCTGAAGGCCGACTGGGTGGCTGCGGACGGACGGGCGCGCATCGAGGTTCACCCGAAGGGCGACTCGAACGACGACACCGTGCTCCGCCGGTTCTCGGACGAGGTCCTGAAGGTCGCCCCGCACGCGACCGGCGCGCCCGTGGCCACCACGCAATCGAGCTACACGATCCTGGGCGCCTTCGTGCAGGCGGCGGTGACGGCCTTCGTGCTGATCTTCGTCATCCTGTCGGTCGCCCTGCGCAAGCCGTGGGACGTGGCGATGACCCTCGGCCCGCTGGTGATCGCGACGCTCTGGACGCTGATGGCGATGCGCATCGTCGGCATGCCGCTGAACTTCGCCAACATCATCGCCCTGCCGCTGATGCTCGCGGTCGGCGTGGCGTTCCACATCTACTACGTGATCGCGTGGCGGGCGGGCGTGACCGACATGCTCGCCTCCAGCCTCACCCGGGCGATCTTCTTCTCGGCGCTGACCACGGGCAGCGCCTTCGGGTCGCTGGTCCTGTCGAGCCATCCGGGCACGGCCAGCATGGGCAAGCTGCTGGCGCTGTCGCTGTTCTTCACCCTGGTGGCGGCGTTCTTCGTGGTTCCGGCGACCCTCGGCGAGCCGCCGGAGCAGCCCGACGAGGATCGTCCGGAAGCCGAGAAGGCGGCCGGCGCGGCCCTGCGCAAGTCCGCCCCGCACCAGGATCCGGTGCCCGCCAAGTAGAAGCCGAGCAGTGCCGGCCGGTCGCGGCCGGCGCTTCGGAGGGCCTCAGAGGGCCTTCTCGAAGAAGTGGTCCGGATAGGGATCGTCGTTGAAGCGGTCGATCTCCACCCAGCCCGACCGCCGGTAGAGCGCCAGGGCCTCAGGGAGGGCGCTGTTGGTGTCGAGCCGCAGCGTCCGGATCCCGAGGTCGCGGGCGGCGGACTCGGCCTCCCGCATCAGCCGCCTGGCGAGGCCCAGCCCGCGCGCCGCGGGATCGACCCAGAGCCGCTTGATCTCCGCCACCGCGCCGCCGCTCCCCTTGAGCCCGACGCATCCGACCGGCAGCCCGTCGGCGCACGCGAGCAGGAACACGCCGCGCGGCCGCACCATGGCGGCGGCCTCCGGGTCGCACGACAAGGCGACGTCGAACCCGCCGGCAAACCGGGTCGCGAGCTCGGCGTAGTAGGCGGCGAGGCAGGCGCGGGCGCCCGCGTCTGTCGGGTCGGCCTCCCGGATCGCGATGGCGTCGCGGCCGAGGGCCAGGGTGACCCGGTCCATGGCGTGCAGCAGCGCGTCCACCTGCGGTGCGCGCTCCAGCAGGGCGACGGCGCGGGCATCCGACAGCGCCTCGTAGGCCGCGAACTCGCGCCGCCCGGCCTCGGTCAGGGAGGCGACCCGGCGGCGGGCATCCGCGGGGTGCGGCGCGGTCGCCACCAGCCCCTCCTCCTCCAGGCTCCGCAGGAGACGGCTCATCAGGCCGGAATCGAGACCGAGATAGGCGCGGATCTCGCCGATCTCCGTGCGGCCCGCGCCGACGGCGTTCAGGACCCGCGCCGCGCCCAGGGGACGGCCGCGACCGAGGAACGAGGAATCGAGCGCGCCGACCTCGGCGGTGACCGCGCGGGCGAAGCGGCGGACGCGGGCGATCTCGGCAGGTTCCATGTTATCTGACTAAAGTCAGGTAACGACCTGGGTCAACCGAGGAAGTCGGAGAACCCGCCGCGGGCGGCGCCCGACGCGTCGGCGGCCGACCGGGATGCGGGGGCGATCAGGGCGTCGCGCTCGTCGGCGTAGCGGTAGCCCGGCGCCTCGCCGGGGAAGCCGCCGGCGGTGGCCGGATGGGTGTAGAGCTCGGTCAGGCCGTCCGGAAGTTCGGCCAGCAGGGCCGCGACACGGGCGGGCGTCATGGCGCCGGACCACGCGAGGCCGAGGGTGCGGTCGGGGATCAGCAGCCCGGCCTGCCGGGCGCGGACGGCGAGCAGCGCCGCCCAGGGCGCGATGTCGAGGGCGGCTCGCGGCCGCGCGCCGGGCTCGGCGCGGCGCAGGATCTCCCGCGGCTCACGGGGCACCCGCAGGGCGCGCATCCCGAAGTCGCGGCCGACGCGCAGCACCGCCCCGGCGATCAGCGGGTGGACGTGGAAGTGCTTGTGGGCGTTGACGTGGTCGAGCGGCAGGCCGGTGGCCCGGTAGGCCTCGAACTGCGCCCGGATCTCGGCGGCGAGCTGGCGCCGGGCCGCGGGCCTGCGGGCGAAGTCGAGGCCGAGGCGGGCCATATCGGCCCGCATCAGGCCGGCCTCATCCGTCAGGTCGGGAAGCTGTTCCGCCGGCAGGGTCGGCCACGCCTCCACGAGGACGAGGTGCAGCCCGACCCGCAGGGACGGCATCCGCCGGGCCCGCGCTACGGCGTCGGCGGCGGCCGGCGCCGAGACCATCAGGCTCGCCGCCGTGAGGATCCCGTCGCGATGGGCCTGCTCGACGGCCTCGTTGACCTCGGGGCTCAGCCCGAAATCATCCGCGGTGACGACCAGACGCTTCACGGTAACCTCGTAACGGGTGTCGAGAGGGCTCGCCCTCTCGCGGGTCCAGGGCGGAGCCCTGGAAGAGGGGCGGGGCTCTGCCCCGCTCCCCGCCGGGGCCGCAGGCCCCGGACCCCTGACTTCAGGCCGCCTTGGCGGTGCCCTGACGCTCCTTGAGGAAGCGGTAAAACTCGACGCCCTCGCGCAGGCGGCGCTTCATCATGTCGGGCGAGCGCACCATCTCGCTGACGATCGAGGCGATCTTCGGCGCCCGGAAATAGAACTTCTTGTAGAACTCCTCGACCGAGGTGAAGATCTCGGTGTGCGAGAGGTGCGGGTAGTGCAGCGGCGCGACCTGCACGCCGTTCTCGTCGACGAGCTCAGCGTTCTCGATGTCGAGCCAGCCGTTCTCCACCGCCTGCTTGTACAGGAAGGTGCCCGGGTAGGGCGCCGCCAGCGAGACCTGGATCGTGTGCGGGTTGATCCGCTTGGCGAAGTTGATCGTCTCCTGGATCGTCTCCTTCGTCTCGCCCGGCAGGCCGAGGATGAAGGTGCCGTGGATGGCGATGCCCAGGTCGTGGCAATCCTTGGTGAACTTCTCGGCGACCTCGACCCGCATGCCCTTCTTGATGTTGTGCAGGATCTGCTGGTTGCCGGACTCGTAGCCGACCAGCAGCAGGCGCAGGCCGTTCTCCTTGAGCACCTTCAGGGTCTCGCGCGGCACGTTCGCCTTGGCGTTGCACGACCACGTGACGCCGAGCTTGCCGAGCTCGCGGGCGATCTCCTCCGCGCGCGGCAGGTTGTCGGTGAAGGTGTCGTCGTCGAAGAAGAACTCCTTGGTCTGCGGGAACTCCTTCAGGCAGTACTTGATCTCCTCGATCACGTGCGCGACCGAGCGGGTGCGGTAGGTGTGGCCGCCAACCGTCTGCGGCCACAGGCAGAAGGTGCAGCGGCTCTTGCAGCCCCGGCCGGAGTAGAACGAGATGTAGGGGTGCTTCAGGTAACCGATGAAGTACTTCTCCATCTCCAGGTCGCGCTTGTAGACGCTGGTGACGAAGGGCAGCTGGTCCATGTCGGTCATGATCTCGCGGTCCTCGTTGTGGACCACGACACCGTTGGCGTCGCGATAGGACAGCCCCTTGATCTCCGACATCGGGACGCCGTCGGCGACCTCCTTGACGGTGAAGTCGAACTCGTTGCGGGCGCAGAAATCGACCACCGCGGCCTGGGCCATCGCGCCGGCGGCGTCGACCGCGACCTTGGCGCCGATCAGGCCTGCGATGAGCTTCGGGTTGGCGGCCTTGAGCGCCTCGATCGTCTTCACGTCGGACTTGAACGACGGCACCGAGGTGTGGAGCACGACGAGGTCGAAGTCGTTGGCCTGCGCCACGATCTCGGCGAGCTTGATGTTGTGCGGCGGCGCGTCGATCAGCTTCGAGTTCGGCACCAGGGCGGCCGGCTGGGCCAGCCAGGTCGGGTACCAGAACGACTTGATCTCGCGCTTGGCCTGGTAACGGGAGCCGGCACCGCCGTCGAAACCGTCGAAGGTGGGGGCCTGGAGGAAGAGCGTGCGCATGGGGTTCAAGGCCTCAGGGCAATGCCGGGGGAGGGGCGGAGGACGAGGGAGCCGGGTTCAGCGGAGCGGCGCGCCGGCATCGCGGCCGAGTTCGGCGTCCGGGATCAGGGTGCCATCCGCAACCACGTGATAATCGTGACCTTTCCATGTCACCGCCCCCGACACGAAGGCCCAGGAGAAGTTCAGGAAGGAGAGGATGTCGCGGATCGGCAACAGTCCGTAGGGGTGCGGGGCGAGGCCGAAGGCCCGCTCCAGCTGCCGGCAAAGCAGCACGCGGCTCGCCAGCGCCGCGGCGGCGACCCAGAGGGCGCCGGTGCCGGCGCCGGGCAGGAGCGCGCCCAGCAGCGCGAGCGGGAAGGCGTGGGTGACGATCGAGCCGGCGTAGCCCGCCGGGTCGACGGTGCGGATCGTCCGGTTCCAGCGCAGCTCGTGCCGCCACAGGCCGGAGAGATCGGTGTCGACGCTGGTGTGGCCGATCGTGAAGCTCGGGATCACCACGCGGCCGCCGAGGCCGCGCAGGGCGGCGCCGATGGCGTAATCGTCCGCCAGATCGTTGCGGAAGGTGCGGAAGCCGCCGACCGCCTCCAGGCTCGCCCGGGTGAAGGCCACGGTGGAGCCGAAGCAGGGCTTCGCCAGACCGAGGCTCAGGCCCATCACGACGTTGGGCAGGAAGTGGGTGTCGATCGCGAGCGTCGAGAGCTGGTCGTACAGGCCCCGGAAGGCCGGGACCCCGTGGTACAAGCAGGTGACGCCGGTGACGCCGTCCTGGGACAGCTCCGCGACGAGGCGCTCGAGGTAGTCGGGCCCCACCACCATGTCGCTGTCGGCCAGCACCACCACGTCGTGGGCGATGGCCTCGGCCATGTTGATCAGGTTCGAGACCTTGCGGTTCGATCCGTGCTGCCGGCCGTCGATCACGAGGTCGATGCGGGCCTCGGGATAGGCCTGCTGCAGGCGCTCGACCACGCCGATCGCGGGATCGGTGGGCTTCTGGACGCCGAGCAGGACCTGGACCGGCCCGGCGTAGTCCTGGCGCAGCACGGTCTCGAGATTCGCGTAGAGATTGGGCTCGAGGCCACAGAGCGGCTTCAGCACGGTCACGGAGGGCCGCGTCGCGCCGGCGGGCAGCACCGGCGGGCGGCGGCCCGCGTAGCGGCCCGCGCAGATGGCGGCGGCCAGCCCGTAGACGCAGCCCGCCGCCGCCAGGATCAGGCAGAGCAGCGAGAGCCACGAGAGGCCGAGCAGCGCCAGGGAGGAGACATCCATCCGGTCGGATCCGTGCGATCGTCCGGCCGCCGAGGCGGCGATGGCCGCGAACGGCCGGTTCAGGTCGGCGCAGGCGCCGGCGCCGCTCAGGGCGTCGGCTTGGCCGCGAGCATGCCGTCGGCCCGCGCCCGGAGGAACTTCACGACGCCGTCGGCGCCCCCGGACTTCAGCGGCGCCGACAGGGCGTTCCGCTGCGCGGCGATCTCGCTGACGTCGCCGTTGAGCAGGACGTCCTGGATGCGGTTGTCGGCGTTGACGACGAAGTCCACGGCGGAATCGTCGCCGTCCGCGGCGGTGACGCGGGTCGGCACCACGCGCTGGGCGCCCCGCTCCTCGACCTTCGGCGTCACGTCGAACTTGCCGCCGGCGGCGCGGGCCAGGCGGTTGGCGTAGGTCACGGTCAGGCTGCGCTTGAAGGCGTCGATCACCGCCGCCTGCTGCTCCGGGGTGAAGCTCGACCATTTCGAGCCCACCGCGATGCGGGTCATGGCGGGGAAGTCGAACGCCTTGTCGAGCGCGGGGCCGACGGCCTCGACCCGGGCCGGCAGGGGGCCGGGCCCGTCCTTCAGCGCGGCCGAGAAGGCGGCGTAGAGGTCGCGCACGGTCTGAACGGCCGGATCGTCCGCGGCCCGTGACGGGGCCGGGACGAGCAGGGTCAGGGCCAAGGGAGCGGCGATGAGGGCGGCCGCGAGCCGGCGGGTCAGGCGCACTTCTTCAACTCCTCGCCGTCGCCGAGCCGCGCCCCCATGCGCGGCGGGGCGTAACTGTAGAACGGGCCGAGGGTGGCGGGCTGCGCGACCCTCTTGGCCTTGCGCCCGGCCTCCGGCGCAGGCTCGCGCTCCTCTTCCTCGGGCGCCTCGGACCGGAGCCTGGACTCGATCCGGTGCCAGAGCAGGAGGCTCGGGAGCCCGACGCCGAGATCGGCGAAGCGCTTGACCAGCGACAGGGCGAGCGCCGCCTCGGCCGGGATATTGAACAGGCCGCACAGGGCGATCAGTCCGCCCTCCTGCGCGCCCAGGGCGCCGGGCACCGCGAAGGCCGCGCCGCGCACGGCCTGGGCGAGGCTCTCGATCATGAGCGCCTGCGCGAAGTCGATCGGGTAGCCCATGAACCGCAGGCAGACATAGACCTCGAGCGTGCCGATCACCCAGCCGGCGAGGTGGACCACCAGGGCCAACGCGAAGCGACCGTGGTTGCCGTAGAGCCGGCGCAGGCTGTCGTAGAGCTGGTCGATGGCGCCGAAGGCCCGCCACTCGCGCCCGGAGGCGAAGCGGCTGAGCAGCGCCTGGATCAGGCGATGACCGGCCTTGCGCTGGATCAGGTAGAAGGCGCCGAGCGCCGGGACCGCCAGGGCCAGCCCGCCCTCGACCGTGTGGGCGATCGGTCCGTCACCGGAGATCAGGACCAGTAGGGCGAGGCCGGCCACCGTGAACAGGAGCTGCGTCAGCGCCTGGGTCATCAGGTCGACGAACATGCTGGCGCCCGCGAGCGCGCCCGGAACGTTGCGCTTCGACAGGAGACGGGCACCGACGAAGTCACCACCGACGGTGGCAACGGGCAGCAGCGTGTTGATGCCCTCGCGGACGAAGCGGAGCGAGATGCAATCGGCGAGCTTGGTCGCGCCGGCGGGGAACACGACGTACCAGCCGAGCCCCGCCCAGGCGACGGCCACGAAGCGCGCGAGCACCACCAGGGCGGCGCCCCAGCCGGCGCTCACGACGGCGGCCGACACATCCTCCAGGCCGGAGGACATGAACAGGCCGACGACCGTGCACAGACCGGCGATCGAGGCCAAGGTCGTCAGGCGCTTCATTGTCGTCTTTCAAGCTCGCGTAAGGCTTGATGCGGGAAATCGGTCACGGTCGCGGCAGAAATAGGTCCATCGGCCCGGGAACGTTTCTGTCACGTTGCAGCACGGATTAGCGGTGTCTATCACCCGTTTGACACACCGAGGGCCAAAGCGGCGGCGGGGCTGAGAAGCCCGCGCAGAAGGCCGCGGCACGTCGCAGAAGGGGCACACGTCATGGAGCGCGAATCACCGATCACGGCCCTGGAGGCCGTGACCGACGACACGCATGCGGGCGGCTTTCCGGGCGGGACCGGACCGGGCGTGCCGGCTCCCCAGTCGCCGGTGATGGCCTGGAACGAGTGGGATCCGCTGGAGGAGGTCATCGTCGGCTCGCTCGACGGCGCCACGATCCCGACTCACCACCTGACGGTGATCTTCAACCTGCCGCGCGCCGCGCAGCCGTTCTACCGGCTGGCGAGCGGCTGGAAGTATCCGAAGTTCATGAAGAAGCTCGCCCAGGCCGAGCTCGACAACTTCATCACCATCCTGGCCGGCGAGGGCGTGAAGGTCCGCCGTCCCGACGCGGTGGACTTCTCGAAGAAGTTCAAGGCGCCGCGCTGGTCCTCCCGCGGCTTCTGCGTCGCCTGCCCGCGCGATCCGTACCTCGTCATCGGCGACGAGATCATCGAGAGCCCGATGTGCTGGCGCTCGCGCTACTTCGAGGGCGACGCCTACCGGTCGCTGTTCAAGGAGTATTTCCGCGCCGGCGCCCGCTGGACCTCCGCGCCGCGCCCGCAGCTGACCGACGACCTCTACAACTACGATTACCGGGTGCCGAACCTGAAGGCCGGCGAGCCCATGCAGTTCACGGTCAACGAGTTCGAGCCGGTCTTCGACGCCGCCGACTTCGTCCGCTGCGGCCGCGACCTGTTCGTGACCCGCTCGAACGTGACCAACCTGATGGGCATCGAGTGGCTGCGCCGCCACCTCGGCCCGGGCTTCCGCATCCACGAGATCGAGAGCCGCTGCCCGCAGCCGATGCACATCGACTCGTCGTTCATGCCGCTCGCCCCCGGCAAGGTTCTGGTGAACCCGGACTACGTCGACGTCGAGAAGCTCCCGGCCGTGCTCAAGAAGTGGGACGTGCTGGTCGCCCCGCGCCCCGACCCGGTCGAGGGCTTCATGAGCAAGATCTCGATGTGCTCGCCCTGGACCTCGATCAACGTCCTGGCGATCACCGAGAAGAAGATCGTCGTCGACCAGAGCCAGCCGACGCTGATCAAGGCCCTGAAGGACTGGGGCTTCGACCCGATCCCGGCGCCGTTCCTCAGCTACGGCCCGTTCGGCGGCTCGTTCCACTGCGCGACCCTCGACGTCCGCCGCCGGGGCGTGCTGAAGTCCTACTTCTAGGATCGAGGCGCCGGGCACGCCGTCGTCCCGGGGCGCCGCGAGCGCCCCGGGACGACGGAGGACGGCGCGCGGCGCCTAGCGCGCCGCGATCCCGGCGATCAGCGCCGCATTGAACCCCTCCGGGTCCGACATCTGCGGCGCGTGGCCGAGATCCGGGAACGCCACGAGCCGCGCGCCCGGGATGGCCCTGGCGGCCGCCTTGCCGAGTTCGGGATAGTTGCCGAGGCTCGCCCGCACCTCGGGCGGCGCGAGGTCCTTGCCGATCGCCGTGTTGTCCTTCTGGCCGATCAGGAGCAGCGTCGGCACCGCGATCTGCGGGAACCGGTAGACCACCGGCTGGGTGAGGATCATGTCGTAGAGCAGGGCCGAGTCCCAGGCGACCGCCTCCTTGCCGGGGCCGTTGTTGAGGCCCGCGAGCATCGTGACCCAGGGCTCGTAGCGGGGCTCCCAGGCTCCGGCGTAGTAGGTCGCCGTCTCGTAGGCCCGGATCGAGGCCGCCGTCACCTTCAGCTCGCGCTGGTACCACTGCTCCACCGAGGTCGGCGGCACGCCCTTGGCGGCCCAGTCCTCCAGGCCGATCGGGTTGACCAGCACGAGCTGCTCCACCGCCTTGGGGTAGAGCAGGGCGTAGTGGGCCGCCAGCATGCCGCCCGTCGAGTGGCCGACCAGGATCGGCCGCTCGATCCCGAGCTTGTCCAGGAGCGCGCGGGTGTTCTCGGCGAGCTGCCGGAAGGTGAACTGGTAGGCCGCCGGCTTGCTCGACTTGCAGAAGCCGATCTGGTCCGGCGCGATGACCCGGTACCCGGCGGCGCTGAGGGCCCGGATCTGGCTCTCCCAGGTGGCGGCGCAGAAGTTCTTGCCGTGCAGCAGAACGGCGGTCCGGCCGTTCGGCGTCGCCGGCCGGACGTCGAGATAGGCCATCTGCAGGGGCTGGTGCTGCGACGTGAACGGGAACCGCTCCACCGGGAACGGGTAGGCGAAGCCCTCGAGTTCGGGCCCGTAGGTCGGCTGCTGCGGCGGCTCTGCGGAAGCGTGCCCGGCCGGCACCAGGGCCAGCAGGACGGAAGCGAGGAGGGTTCGAAGCATGGCCGCGTCGGAGCCTGATCTGCGAGCGGCGTGCGGCGCCGCGCCGCCCGCTCAGATCGGTCATCCGGCTGTTCCTGTCCACGTCCCGCGGAGCGGCGCGGCTTCGCGCCCGCCGCAGGGCGCGCTATCTCCCGGGCGCGCTATATGCCGGGCGCGACCGTCTCCCGCCGCGGATGTCCCGATGCTGCGCCTCACCGCCCTGACCGCCCTCGCCGGCGCGCTCCTCCTCGGGCCGGCCCCGGCCCGGGCGGCGGATGCCTGCGACGTCCTCGCCGCGCGGGTGATCCGCACCACCGGCGCCTCCCTGGCCGGCCGGGCCGGCCCCGTCGCGGTGTTCCGGGCGCAGGATGCCGAGCGGCTGAGCCTCGATTGCCGCGCCCCCGCCCGGATCACCGTGGCCTCCCGCGAGCGCGAGCCGGCGCCGGCCTACTTCGTCCTGATCGGCCGCGCCGCGCAGGCGCTCGCCGGGGCGGACGCCGCCGCGGTCGAGGTGCTGGCGCTCAACCTCCACCAGGCCAGCCTGCTGGCCGATGCCCCGCGCCGGGGTGGCGCCGGCCGGATCCTGATGCTGTGCGAGACCGGCCCGCGCGCGGACGCCCTCCGAGACGACCGCACGGTCTGCCGGGTCGCGCCCCGGCCCGGGCTTTCGTGGATCCGCCGCGCGGGCTAGACCGGCCGGCATGTCGAAGATCGAGACACCCGGCCCCGTCGTCCAAGTCGGCGACGCGCGCTTCGCCAACCACCTGCCGCTGACGCTGATCGCCGGCCCGTGCCAGCTCGAGGGGCGCCAGCACGCCCTGGAGATCGCCGCCGCCCTCAAGGAGATGGCCGCGGGTCTGGGCGTCGGCCTCGTGTTCAAGACCTCCTTCGACAAGGCCAACCGCACCTCGGGCAGCGCCGCCCGGGGCATCGGCCTCGACGGGGCGCTCCCGGTCTTCGCCGAGATCCGCGAGACCCTCGGGCTGCCGGTGCTGACCGACGTGCACGCCGCCGAGCAGTGCGCCCCCGCCGCCGAGGCGGTGGACGTGCTCCAGATCCCCGCCTTCCTGTGCCGCCAGACCGACCTGCTGCTGGCCGCCGCCGCCACCGGCCGGGCGGTCAACATCAAGAAGGGCCAGTTCCTGGCGCCCTGGGACATGAAGCACGTCGCCGCCAAGGTGACGGAGGCGGGCAACCCCAACGTCATCGTCACCGAGCGCGGCGCCTCGTTCGGCTACAACACCCTGGTCTCGGACATGCGCAGCCTGCCGATCATGGCGCAGGTCACGCAGGGCGCGCCGGTGGTGTTCGACGCCACCCACTCGGTGCAGCAGCCCGGCGGGCAGGGGGCGAGCTCCGGCGGCCAGCGGGAATTCGTCGCCGTCCTCGCCCGCGCCGCCGTGGCGGTGGGCGTGGCGGGCGTTTTCATCGAGACCCATCCCGACCCCGACCGGGCGCCCTCCGACGGCCCCAACATGGTGGCGCTGAGGGACATGCCGGCCCTGCTCGAGGAACTCCTCGCCTTCGACCGCCTCGCCAAGCGCCGGGCCGCCTGACCGGCTCAGGCGGCCGCCGGCTCCAGGACGTGGATCCGCAGGGGCTGGACGAGGCCGAACTGCCCGTCGGCCTCGCACGCGGCGGCCTTGAGGAAGGCCTCCTCGACCACGGAGCGCCGGTCCCGGATGGTAGCCTCGCGCGCCGGGTCCACGGCGCTGACGCGGGCGAGGAAGGCGTCGAGCGAGTCGAAGCGCTCGCGCCGCGTGATCGTCGCGTCGCGGCGGCACGCGTAGGCGCCGCGGGCGAGGGCGGCCGCGATGGCGTCCTGGGCGGCGGCGCGGATTGCGGTCTCGTCCTCGATCGGCCGCAGGGCGTCGAAGAAGCTGCCCTCCGCCAGGGGCTCCACCACGACGAGCAGCCCGCCCGGGGCCAGGACGCGGGCCGCCTCGGCGAGGGCCGCCGCCGGGTCCGGGACGTGGTGGAGGGAATTCAGCATCACGGCGCCGTCGAAGCTGGCGTCCGGGAAGGGCAGGGCCTCGCCGGTCGCGGCCTCGAAGCGCGCCTCCGGCACGGCGGCCCGCGCCCGGGCGAGCGCCTCGGCGCCGGGATCGATCCCGGTGACACGCGCGCCCGCGTCGACCAGCCGCCGCGCGAGCGTCCCGGCGCCGCACCCGATATCGACGACCCGCTTGCCGGCCAGCGGCGCGAGGCTCTCGCGGATCAGGGTCAGGGCATCCATCGTCGGTCCTCCCGGCCGATCCGTAGCACGCCCGACCCGCGGCGGGGCGGATTTCCATCTCCGGGACCGGCCGTCCGCCGCGCCGGCCCGCCGCGGCGTTTCAGGTGTTCCCGAAGACTCACCGCAAGAGTTCGAGCGGTTCCGGAAGAGCCGCACCCAAGCTTGACCGCACTCGTCGAAGCGGCGGCTACGCTGAACAACGGTTCATAATCCCGACTGGGTGCGGATCCGCACGCAAGTCCGGCGTGAAATCTGGAACTGTCCGGATGCGGCCACGTTATTGGGCATGTTCGATCAGGGATCGAGAAGGAACACTATGCGCAAGATCGGTATCATCGCCACTGCCGCCGCCATGGCTCTCGGCAGTGTTGCCGTCACCACGAGCGCCGAGGCGCGGCCTTACGGCTACCACGGCGGCTACGGCGGCTACGGTCACGGCTACTACCGCGGCCGTCGCGGCATCGGCACCGGCGCCGCCATCGGCCTCGGCATCGCCGGCCTCGCGGCAGGTGCGATCGCCGCGGGCGCGGCCCGCGACAGCTACTACGGCGGCGGCTACGGCTACGCCCCGTCCTACGGCTACGGCTACGCCCCGGTTTACGGCGGCTACGGCTACGCCGCTCCGGGCTACGGCTACTACGGCTACGGCTACTGAGATCGGAGATCCGGGAGGATCGGGGGCGACCGGCGCGAGCCGGTCGCCCTTTTCGTTGGTTCGGTCAGCGTCCGCGATAGGGCGGCACGCCCGGGTCCGGCAGCCACGCGTTCTTCGGCAGTTCGCCCGTCTGCCAGAAGACGTCGATCGGGATTCCGCCGCGGGGATACCAGAACCCGCCGATTCGCAGGTAGCGCGGTTCAAGCAGGTCGCGGAGCCGCTTGCCGATCGCCACCGTGCAATCCTCGTGGAATGCTCCGTGGTTGCGGAACGCCCCCAGGTAGAGCTTCAGTGACTTCGACTCCACCAGCCAGTCACCGGGCACGTAGTCGATCACCAGGATCGCGAAATCCGGCTGCCCGGTGACCGGGCAGATCGAGGTGAATTCCGGCGCGGTGAACCGGGCGACGTAGTCGGTGTCCGCGTGCGGGTTCGGGACCCGGTCGAGCCGCGCCTCCTCGGGCGAGGTGGGAAGGGGCGTCGGCTGGCCGAGCTGGAGATCGTCGGGAGAGGTCATGGCCGGCCATATAGAGCCTGCCGGCGCCGCGCGCATCCGCCTGATCCGCGACGCTTTCCCGGCAGGACCCGGCTGTGCGCCGTCCGTCCCGGCGCTTGCCGCCGGCCGCGGCTTGACGGATAAGCCGCCGCGATGCGCCGCACCCTCCGATTGGGGCGCGGTCGCCGACCCGCGGCCCCCGCGAGAGGACGTTCCATGACCGCGATCACCAATATCAGCGCCCGCGAGATCCTCGACAGCCGCGGCAACCCCACGGTCGAGGTCGACGTCATCCTGGAGGACGGCTCCTTCGGCCGCGCCGCGGTGCCGTCGGGGGCCTCCACGGGCGCCCACGAGGCGGTGGAGCTGCGCGACGGCGACAAGAATCGCTTCCTCGGCAAGGGCGTGCTGAAGGCGGTCGAGGCGGCCCAGACCGAGATCCTCGACGCGATCGGCGGCATGGAGGCCGAGGATCAGGTCGCGGTCGACGAGGCGATGATCGAGCTCGACGGCACGCCCAACAAGGCCCGCCTCGGCGCCAACGCGATCCTCGGCGTGTCGCTGGCGGTGGCCAAGGCCGCGGCCGAGGCCTCGGGCCTGCCGCTCTACCGCTACGTCGGCGGCGTGCAGGGCCGGGTCCTGCCGGTGCCGATGATGAACATCATCAACGGCGGCGCGCACGCCGACAACCCGATCGACTTCCAGGAATTCATGATCATGCCGGTGGGCGCCGATTCGCTCGCCGAGGCCGTGCGCATGGGCTCCGAGGTGTTCCACACCCTCAAGGGCAAGCTGAAGAAGGCCGGCCACAACACCAATGTCGGCGACGAGGGCGGCTTCGCCCCGAATCTGCCGTCGGCCGAGGCCGCCCTCGACTTCGTGATGGACGCGATCAGCGCCGCCGGCTTCAAGCCGGGCCAGGACATGGCGATCGCCCTCGACTGCGCCGCCACCGAGTTCTTCAAGGACGGCGCCTACGCCTACGAGGGCGAGGGCAAGACCCGCACCATCGAGGCGCAGGTCGACTACCTCGCCCAGCTCGTCGCCACCTACCCGATCGTCTCGATCGAGGACGGCATGTCGGAGGATGACTGGGCCGGCTGGAAGCTCCTGACCGACAAGATCGGCGACCGCTGCCAGCTCGTGGGCGACGACCTGTTCGTCACCAACGTCGAGCGCCTGTCCCGCGGCATCGCCGAGGGGACGGCCAACTCGATCCTGATCAAGGTCAACCAGATCGGCTCGCTCACCGAGACCCTGGCGGCGGTCGATATGGCCCAGCGCGCCGGCTACACCGCGGTGATGTCGCACCGCTCGGGCGAGACCGAGGACTCGACCATCGCGGACCTCGCGGTCGCGACCAATTGCGGGCAGATCAAGACCGGCTCGCTCGCCCGCTCGGACAGACTGGCCAAGTACAACCAGCTGATCCGCATCGAGGAGGGCCTGGGCCCGCAGGCACTCTACGCCGGCCCGTCGGCGCTCAAGCAGCTCGCCCGCCGCTGATCGGTAAGATCCTGCTGGCCGGCCTGCTCGGTATCGGGGCGGCCGGCCCGGCCCGCGCGGACCCGCTCTGCGACGGTGCCCGCCCGACGCTCAGCGCGCAGCTGCTGTTCGGCCTGTCGCGGCCGGACGGCGGCCGCGTCTCGGGCGCGGCCTTCGACCGGTTCCTGGCCGAGCGGATCGCCCCGCGGTTCCCGGACGGGCTGACCGTGTTCGCCGGCCGGGGCCAGTGGCGCGGGCCGGACGGACGCATCGTCCGCGAGGCCGCCCGCATCGTCCTGATCGTCACCGAACCGACGCCCGAAGCGGTCGCCGCCCTGCGTGAGATCCGGGAGGCCTACCGGCGCCGCTTCGTGCAGGGCGCGGTCGGGCTGGTGCTCCAGCGGAGCTGCGCGCTGTTCTGACGACGTCAGCGCGGCGCCTCCCACTTTGTTCCGGGGCGCCGCAGGCGAGCCCGGAAGACGGCGCTCGCCTCAGGTCATCGCCGCACCGGACGACTCCCTCGGC
Organism: Methylobacterium sp. UNC300MFChir4.1; assembly: GCF_900110155.1. Taxonomy (NCBI): domain Bacteria; kingdom Pseudomonadati; phylum Pseudomonadota; class Alphaproteobacteria; order Hyphomicrobiales; family Methylobacteriaceae; genus Methylobacterium; species Methylobacterium sp. UNC300MFChir4.1. The sequence continues at coordinate 42,906 of NZ_FOCS01000024.1, forward strand.
ACGGTCCAGACCCGCATCGGCCGCGACAGGCCCCGCAACTCGATCGTCCCGACCGGCTCCAGCCGCCGGGCGCACCGCTCGGCGAAGGAGTCCGACACGAGGAGGTCGTGGCCGAGGGCGGCGCACTGGCTCTCGATCCGGCTCGCCTCGTTGACCGCCCGTCCGATGATCGTGAAGTCGAGGCGCCGCTCGGTCCCAACATTGCCGTACATCACCGTCCCGAAATGCACGACGCCCTCGGCCGGCAGCTCCGGCAGCCCCTCGGCGCGGCGGCGGGCGTTGAGCGCCGCGTTGGCGGCGAGCCCCTCGATCGCGGCGTCGAGGGCGGCCCCGCAGACCGGGCAGGGGAGGGTGTCGGCGTCCGGGACCGGGAAGATCGCCAGGAAGCCGTCGCCGAGGAATTTCAGGATCTCGCCGCCGTGCCGCGCCACCGGGTCGCCGAGGGCGTCGAAATGCTCGTTGAGCCACGTGACGATGTCGGCCGGATCCACCCGGTCGGCCAGGGCCGTGAAGCCGCGCAGGTCGGTCAGCAGGATCGCCGCCGGCACGGCCCGCCCCTCGCCCCTCCGGATCTGCCCGTCGAGGATGCGCTCGGCGGTGGATCGGCCGAGATAGGTGGCCGAGACTTCCCGGAACGTGTGGGCGAGGCCCATCTTGGCCATCGCCAGCGTCAGGAACGGCAGGACACCGGCGATCGCCGCGAGGTCCGCCTCGGTGAAGCCGGCGGCGGCGCGGGTGCAGAACGAGACCGCGATGCCGCGCAGCGCGGTGCCGGGGGCGAATTCGGCGATGTGCAGCACGTAGTCGACGCCGCCCTGCGCCCCGAGGGCCTTCAGGACCGGAAAGTCGACGGCCAGCCCGGGCGCGTCGAGGCGCCAGCGGCCGAAGGTCTCGCCCGTCTCCACGAGGGCGTAGACGGGGCTCAGGAGCCAGTCGCTCTCCTCGTCGGCGCCGTGGGCGTTGGCGACGAAGGACATGCCCTCGCCCGCGTGCCAGTTGAGGCTGACGCCGCGCAGCGTCGGGTCCAGGGCCGGCGCCATGACGCTGACCCGCCAGACGGGGAGGCCGGCCTCGACCAGCGACTCGCAGAAGCCCGAGAGCAGGGTGTCGTGGTCGTCGGTCGCCGTGGCGTGCGCGGCGATCCAGCGTCCCAGATGCGTCAGGTCCATGCCTCAGGCTCGCCCCTGTTCGTCCCGGCCGCGGTCCGGCCCCGTCGCGGTCCTGCCCCGACCGCGGCGCGGTCGAAAAGAACCGTTAACCTTTCCGAGCGAGGGTCGCGCCATGGTCGTGCGCCGCCGAGTCAGAATGGTCGTGTTGCCGCTGGGTCTCTGGACCCTGTCGGCGCTCGTGGTCGGCTATTTCGTGTGGCAGGCCGAGAGTGGCAACCGTGGCCTCGAGGCCAAGAAGGCCCTGAAGATCCGCGCCTACGGCCTCAGCCAGGAACTCGCCGCCGTGAAGGCCGAGCGCGCCGTCTGGGAGCACCGGGTGAACCTGCTGAAGAGCGACCAGATCGACCGCGACCTCCTGGAGGAGCGCGCCCGGATCGTCCTGGGCCGGGTCCACGCCAACGACGTGGTCATCATCACGCCCTGACAGGTCCGCGGAGGTCCCGCGATCGTCCCGCGGAAGTCCAGGGGATCGTTTTCCCTAGTCCCGAAAGTCCTCTGACAAGAGCGGCTTCCTGTCAGAGCGGCAGCCCTCGCTTTCCAATCGTCGCTGTCCTACACCCCCACGAAGTCGCGTGGAATCACGGGGAGAGCGCCGATGGACGCCGCCAAGGAGCCTGCCAAGGAGCCCGCCAAGGACGCGTCGTCCGCGCCGGTGCAGGCCGCGAGCCCTCAGGCCGCCGAGGCGCATCGCCCCGCGCCGAACATGCCCCAGTTCACGCGGGACGAGGATCTCCACGCCTATCACGAGATGCTGCTGATCCGGCGCTTCGAGGAGAAGGCCGGCCAGCTCTACGGCATGGGCCTGATCGGCGGCTTCTGCCACCTCTACATCGGCCAGGAGGCCGTGGTGATCGGCATGCAGATGGCCTCGGTCGAGGGCGACCAGGTCATCACCGGCTACCGCGACCACGGCCACATGCTCGCCTGCGGCATGGACCCGAAGGGCGTCATGGCCGAGCTGACCGGCCGCCGCGGCGGCTACAGCCGCGGCAAGGGCGGCTCGATGCATATGTTCAGCCGCGAGAAGCAGTTCTTCGGCGGCCACGGCATCGTCGGCGCGCAGGTCTCGCTCGGCACCGGCCTCGCCTTCGCCGACCATTACCGGGAGAACGGCAAGGTCAGCCTGACCTACATGGGCGACGGCGCCGCCAACCAGGGCCAGGTCTACGAGAGCTTCAACATGGCGGCCCTCTGGAAGCTGCCGGTCGTCTACGTGATCGAGAACAACCGCTACGCGATGGGCACCTCGGTGGCCCGCGCCTCGGCGCAGACGGACTTCTCGAAGCGCGGCCTCTCCTTCGGCATCCCCGGCGAGCAGGTCGACGGCATGGACGTCCGCACGGTGCGCGAGGCCGCGACCCGGGCGATCGAGCACGCCCGCACCGGCCAGGGCCCCTACATCCTGGAGATGCAAACCTACCGCTATCGCGGCCACTCCATGTCCGATCCGGCCAAGTACCGGACCAAGGACGAGGTCTCGAAGATGCGCGACGAGCACGACCCGATCGAGATGGTGCGCAAGCGCCTGCTCGAGCTGCACGCCGTGCCCGAGGCCGAGCTCAAGGCCACCGACGCCAAGGTCCGCGAGGTCGTCAACGCCTCGGCCGAGTTCGCCACCAACGACCCCGAGCCGGATCCGTCCGAGCTCTGGACCGACATCCTGCTCGAAGCGCACGCCTGAGCGCGCACGACAAAGCTGGCCGCCCCCTAACGAAAAGACGACCGCAGAGCTGAGCATGGCGACCGACATCCTGATGCCCGCCCTCTCGCCCACCATGGAGGAGGGCAAGCTCGCCAAGTGGCTGAAGAAGGAGGGCGACCCGATCAAGTCCGGCGACGTGCTGGCCGAGATCGAGACCGACAAGGCCACCATGGAGGTGGAGGCCATCGACGAGGGCATCCTCGCCAAGATCCTGATCGCCGAGGGCACCGAGGGCGTCGCGGTCAACACGCCGATCGCCGTCATCGCCGGCGAGGGCGAGGATCCGGCGAGCGTCCAGTCCGGCGGCGGCGCCAAGCCCAACGGCGCGGGCGGCCACCCGGCCCCGACCCCCGACATGCAGGCCGAGGGCATGGCCGACAAGGCCGCCCCCGCGGCCAAGACCGGCGACGACGCCCCGAAGGCGCCGGCCGCGCCGGCCGTCATCACCAACAAGGCCCAAGAGCCGGTGATGGAGGAGTTCCCGGCCGACACGCCGATGGTCACCCAGACCGTCCGCGAGGCCCTGCGCGACGCCATGGCCGAGGAGATGCGCCGCGACGGCGACGTCTTCGTCATGGGCGAGGAGGTCGCCGAGTACCAGGGCGCCTACAAGGTCACCCAGAACCTGCTGCAGGAGTTCGGGCCGAAGCGCGTCGTCGACACCCCGATCACCGAGCACGGCTTCGCGGGCATCGGCGTCGGCGCGGCGCTGGCCGGCCTGAAGCCGATCGTCGAGTTCATGACCTTCAACTTCGCCATGCAGGCGATCGACCACATCATCAACTCGGCGGCCAAGACCCTCTACATGTCCGGCGGCCAGCTCGGCTGCCCGATCGTGTTCCGCGGCCCCAACGGCGCCGCCGCCCGCGTCGCCGCCCAGCACAGCCACGACTATTCCGCGTGGTACTCCAACGTGCCGGGTCTCAAGGTGATCGCGCCCTACACGGCCTCCGACGCCAAGGGCCTGCTCAAGGCCGCGATCCGCGACCCGAACCCGGTGATCTTCCTCGAGAACGAGATCCTGTACGGGCAGTCCTTCCCGGTGCCGAAGCTCGACGACTTCGTGCTGCCGATCGGCAAGGCGAAGATCCACCGCACCGGCAGCGACGTGACCATCGTGTCCTTCGCCATCGGCATGACCTACGCCCTCAAGGCCGCGCAGGCGCTGGCCGAGCAGGGCATCGAGGCCGAGGTGATCGACCTGCGCACGATCCGCCCGATGGACAGCGCGACGGTGGTGGAATCGGTCAAGAAGACCGGCCGCTGCATCACCGTGGAGGAGGGCTTCCCGCAATCCGGCATCGGCGCCGAGATCGTGGCCCGCCTGATGGTCGACGCCTTCGACTTCCTGGACGCGCCGGTCCTGCGCATCACCGGCAAGGACGTGCCGATGCCCTACGCGGCCAACCTCGAGAAGCTGGCGCTGCCGACGGTGGCGGAGGTCGTCGAGGCCGCCAAGAGCGTCTGCTACAAGTGACGGGCGCGCGGGCGACGCCGTCGCCCGCCCCGGCCAGATCGAGGAACAGCCGGCGCGCCATGAGCCAGGATCCCAGCACCGACTTCGCCGAACTCGCCATCCCGCCCGACGCCCTGGAGCAGGGCGGCATCGAGGTGCTGCGCGCGGCCGTGGTCGACGGCGCGGTGAGCGTCGCCCTGCGCCGCTCCTTCGACGATCCGGCGACCTGGGGCCGGCTGCTGGCCGACCTCGCCCGTCAGGCCGCCCGCGCCTACGCGCTGGAGACCGACATGTCGGAGGACGAGGCGGTCGAGCGCATCCGCGCCGGTTGGGAGGCCGAGGGGCTCGACCCCGGCGGTCTCAACTGACGATGGCGGCCGACCATGGCTGAGGCGGCCGTCCGGCAGGCGACCTACGCGGATCTGGAGGCGGTCCTCGCGCATCGCGTCGCCGCGAAGGTCGACGGGGCGCCGGACCCGCGTCCGCGGCCGCCTTACGACGCCGTTCCTTTCCCCCTCGACGACCTCTTCCCCTTCGACGATCCGGCCGCCCCGGCCTTGCCCGAGACCTGATGCCATGCCGATCAACGTGCTGATGCCCGCGCTCTCCCCGACCATGGAGAAGGGCAACCTCGCCAAGTGGCTGAAGAAGGAGGGCGACCCGATCAAGTCCGGCGACGTGCTGGCCGAGATCGAGACCGACAAGGCCACCATGGAGGTGGAGGCCATCGACGAGGGCGTCCTCGCCAAGATCCTCGTGCCCGAGGGCACGGCGGACGTGCCGGTCAACGACCTGATCGCCATCATCGCCGCCGAGGGCGAGGACCCATCGAGCGTCCAGGCTTCGGGCGGCGCGCCGAAGTCGGCCTCGAACGGCGAGGCCAAGGCCGAGTCCAAGCCCGAGCCGAAGGCCGACGCCTCTGCGGCCGGCCAGAACACCACGCCCGGCGGCGGCCACATGTCGTACGAGCGGGTGAACGCCGCACCGGAGGGCGCGCAGCCCGGCGCCACCCCGCAGGCGGGGGCGCAGGCCGGCTCGGGCGGCCGCGTCTTCGCCTCGCCGCTCGCCCGCCGGATCGCCAAGCAGGAGGGCGTCGATCTCGCCGCCGTCCAGGGCAGCGGGCCGCACGGCCGCATCATCGCCCGCGACGTCCAGGCCGCGAAGGCCTCCGGCGCCACCAAGGCACCCGCCGCCGCGCAGGCCGCCGCCGAGGCGCCGAAGGCGGCCGCACCGGCCCCGAAGGCCGCCCCCGTGGGCGGCGCGCCGGCCGGCCTCACGACCGACCAGGTCAAGGGCTTCTTCGCCAAGGATGCCTACGAGGAGGTGCCCCTCGACGGCATGCGCAAGACCATCGCCAAGCGCCTCACCGAGGCGATGCAGGTCGCCCCGCACTTCTACCTGACGGTGGATTGCGAGCTCGACGCGCTGATGAAGCTGCGCGAGACGCTGAACGGCTCGGCCGGCAAGGACAAGGACGGCAAGCCCGCCTTCAAGCTCTCGGTGAACGACTTCGTCATCAAGGCGATGGGCCTCGCGCTGACCCGTGTTCCGGCCGCCAACGCGGTCTGGGCCGAGGACCGGATCCTGCGCTTCAAGCACGCCGAGGTCGGCGTCGCGGTGGCGATCGACGGCGGACTGTTCACCCCGGTGATCCGCCGGGCGGACGAGAAGACGCTCTCGACCATCTCCAAAGAGATGAAGGATTTCGCGGCCCGCGCCCGCGCCAAGAAGCTGAAGCCCGAGGAGTACCAGGGTGGCGTCACCTCGGTGTCGAACCTCGGCATGTTCGGCATCAAGCACTTCACCGCGGTGATCAACCCGCCGCAATCGAGCATCCTGGCGGTGGGCGCGGGCGAGAAGCGCGTGGTCGTGAAGGACGGGGCGCCGGCCGTGGTCCAGGTCATGACCTGCACCCTGTCGTGCGACCACCGGGTGCTCGACGGGGCGCTGGGTGCGGAGCTGGTCTCGGCCTTCAAGGGGCTGATCGAGAACCCGATGGGCATGCTGGTGTGAGGCGCGACTCTGCTATGATCGCCTGAGCGATCAACGGAGAGTCGCGTGTCGGAAGTCACCGATCTGGTTCTGCCAGTCCTACAACGGATGCAGAGCGATATCGCCGAGGTGAAGCGCGATGTCGCAGCGATCAAGACGACCCTGACGGGTCACACCGAAAAACTTGAGGAGTTGGAGATCTACATCGCCTACGAAACCGGCCTCGGCACACAGGCGAAGGCGGATCTCCAATCGATCAAGAAGACGATCAAGGCCATGGAGCAGCGGCTGAGCGCGCTGGAAACCTCGTCCTGATCGCCGCGTCAACGACGGTGCAGTCGCGCGCGCCACAGCGGAGAGCTGAGACACGATGTCCGACACCTACGACGTCCTCATCATCGGCGCCGGGCCCGGCGGCTACGTCACGGCGATCCGCGCGGCGCAACTCGGCTTCAAGACCGCCGTGGTCGACCGCGAGCACCTGGGCGGCATCTGCCTGAACTGGGGCTGCATCCCCACCAAGGCGCTGCTCCGCTCGGCCGAGATCTTCCATTACTTCCAGCATCCTGGCGATTACGGCCTGACCGCGGAGAAGGTCGGGTTCGACACCGCCGCGATCGTGAAGCGGTCCCGCGGCGTCTCGGCCCGCCTCAACGGCGGCGTCGGCATGCTGCTCAAGAAGAACAAGGTCGACGTGATCTGGGGCGAGGCCTCGGTCGACAGCGCCGCGCAGGGCAACCAGCCTGGCAAGGTCACCGTGACGGAGACCAAGCGCGCCGAGGCGCCGAAGGGCGCCAAGGGCGCCGGCACCTACCAGGCCAAGCACATCATCGTGGCGACCGGCGCGCGTCCGCGCGCGATCCCGGGGATCGAGCCCGACAAGAAGCTGATCTGGACCTACTACGAGGCCATGGTCCCCGAGGCGATGCCCAAGAGCCTGCTGGTGATGGGCTCGGGCGCCATCGGCATCGAGTTCGCCTCGTTCTACCGCACCATGGGCGCCGAGGTGACCGTGGTGGAGTTGCTGCCGCAGATCCTGCCCGTGGAGGATGCCGAGATCGCCGGCCTCGCCCGCAAGCGCTTCGAGAAGCAGGGCATCAAGATCCTCACCGGCGCCAAGGTGACCAAGGTCGAGAAGGGCGCCGATTCCGTCACGGCCACCATCGAGGGCGGCGACGGCAAGACCCAGCAGATCACCGCGGAGAAGCTGATCTCGGCGGTGGGCGTCGTCGGGAACATCGAGAATATCGGTCTCGAGAAACTCGGGGTGAAGATCGACCGCGGGATCGTGGTGACGGACGGGCTCGGCCGCACCAACGTGCCCGGCCTCTACGCGATCGGCGACGTCGCCGGGCCGCCGATGCTCGCCCACAAGGCCGAGCACGAGGGCGTCATCTGCATCGAGACCATCAAGGGCCTGCACACCCACCCGATGGACAAGGCCAAGATCCCGGGCTGCACCTACTGCCAGCCGCAGATCGCCAGCGTCGGGCTCACCGAGGCGAAGGCCAAGGAGCAGGGCTTCTCGGTGAAGGTCGGCCGGTTCCCCTTCGCGGGCAACGGCAAGGCGATCGCGCTCGGCGAGCCGGACGGCCTGATCAAGACCGTGTTCGACGCCAAGACCGGCCAGCTGCTCGGCGCCCACATGGTCGGGGCCGAGGTGACCGAGCTGATCCAGGGCTACGTGGTGGCGATGAACCTCGAGAGCACCGAGGAGGAGCTGATGCACACGGTGTTCCCGCACCCGACGCTCAGCGAGATGATGCACGAGAGCGTGCTCGACGCCTACGGCAAGGTGATCCACACCTGATCGGCGGTCGACGCGGCGCGCGGGTCGGACAGGGATCCGAGCCGCGCCGCCACCGGCCGGTCAGTGCGGACCGGTCCACGCCGCGAGCGTCAGGCTCACGGCCTGGAACAGCAGGATCACCAGAACCGTCGCCACGCTGCCGCCGATCGGGATCAGCAGCAGGGCAACGAGCGGATCGAGCCCCCGGACGAGCAGGAGCGTGACGCAGCTGCCGATCACGGAGGCGATGGTCATCCGAAAGATGCAGCATTCGGACGGTTGCATGTGCCCTCCCATCAGACCCCCGGCGGGAGTGTGAGGACCCGCACCGCAATATGCAACCGGAGATAGTTCCTAGCTGAGAATCAATCCCAGATCGCGATTTCGGCGTCCCGCGCGGCAGCGCCTCAGGAGCACCCGCGATCCACGGGCTCGGCCTGGTCCGGCGACGGCACATAGGCGCACCACTCGCAGATGCCGCGTTCGGCGCCCCGCCGCGCGTTGCGCTGCGAGCAGAGCGGGCAGACGAGCAGGATCAGGCGCGAGCCGGTGCGCAGCGCCAGCCCGCGCCCCCGGAAGGTGACCTCGGTCGCCGCGTCGCCCGAAGCGCGGTCGCGGGCGCTCACGGCGAGGCCCTGCCGACGTGCGGGCGGCGCACCGGTGCGCGCAAGATCTCTGTTGCCATGGCGATGCCGCCCCCCAGCGTTCCTGCCAAGTTGTCGCTGGGTATAAGCGGCGAGGCGGCGAATGGCTCCGCTTGCGCATGTGGATCGGCGGGATGCGCGCGGGTCGAAAGGCCCGTATGACGGGCTGCGCCCCGGCCTCGCTCCGGCGCGGCCCCGGGCGGATGGTACCCGGACGACGATGCAGGCAACGATGCAGGCGACCATGCACGACACGCAGCCCAGCGGATCCGGCGCGGCCACCGGCGGCCTTCCGACCTTCGCGGACGTGGCCCGCGCCGCCGAGCGGATCGCCGGGGCCGCGCACCGCACCCCGGTGCTGACCTCCCGCACGGCCGACGCGATGACCGGCGGCCGCCTGTTCTTCAAGGCGGAGAACCTGCAGCGGGCCGGCGCCTTCAAGTTCCGCGGCGCCTACAACGCGATCAGCGCGCTGCCGGAGGCGGCCCGCACCCGCGGGGTCATCACTTACTCCTCGGGCAACCACGCCCAGGCGATCGCCCTGGCGAGCCGGCTGCTCGGAGCGCCCGCCACGATCATCATGCCGGGCGACGCCCCCGCGGCGAAGATCGCCGCCACCCGCGGCTACGGCGCCGAGGTGGTCCTGTACGACCGCTACACCCAGGATCGCGAGGCCCTGGGCCGCGAGATCGCCGAGGCCCGCGGCCTGACGCTGATCCCGCCCTTCAACCATCCCGACGTCATCGCCGGGCAGGGGACGCTGGCGCAGGAGCTGATCGAGACGGTCGGCCCCCTCGACGTGCTGGTGGCCTGCCTCGGCGGTGGCGGCCAGCTCGCGGGCTGCGCCCTCGCCGCCGCGGAGCTGTCACCGGGCTGCCGGGTGATCGGCGTCGAGCCGGAGGCGGGCAATGACGGGCAGCGCTCGTTCCGCGAGGGCCGGATCGTCACGATCCCGGTGCCCCGCACCATCGCCGACGGTGCGCAGTCGACGGCGCTGGGCGACCTGACCTTCGCGATCATCCGCGCGCGGGTGTCCGATATCCTCACCGTCACCGACGCGCAGCTCGTCGAGACCATGCGGTTCTTCGCCAGCCGGATGAAGCTCGTGGTCGAGCCGACCGGCTGCCTTGCGGCGGCGGCGGTGCTGAGCGGCCTCGTGGACGTGACGAACAAGCGCGTCGGCGTGGTGATCAGCGGCGGCAACGTCGATCTCGGGACCTTCGCGCGACTGACCGGCGAGGCCGCCTGAGGGCGCTCCCGCGCGGCGAATGCCGGGCCGGTGTGACCGCGCTGCGGTGGACCGGCCCCGGGCCAATGCTTATCTTGTACGCGTCGGAATGCGCGTCCCCGGGCCTTGAACCCGGATGGGCGGGAGGGTGACGATGTCCGCTGGTTTCAAGGTTCTCTCGCTGACCGATCGCGCCGCCGATCGGATCAAGGCGATCATGGCGGAGGCCGACCGGCCGATCGCCGGGCTGCGCGTCGGCGTCCGGAACGGCGGTTGCGCCGGGATGTCCTACACGATGGAATATGCCGAGGCGGCCAAGCCCGGAGAGGACGTGGTCGAGGATCGCGGCGTGCGCGTGTTCGTCGACCCGAAGGCGGTGCTGTTCCTGCTCGGCACCGAGATGGACTTCACCACCAACAAGCTGGCCTCGCAGTTCGTGTTCAATAACCCGAACCAGACCTCGGCCTGCGGCTGCGGCGAGTCGGTGGCGATCACGCCGGTCTCGGCTGACCGCCTGCCCGCGCAGGCCTGACCGGTCCGCGCCCGCCGTCCCGGGTGGCGCGTGTCGCCGGACGGCGACACGGCCGGGGCCGGCTCTAGGCCACCTGCATCAGCGACTCGGCGGCGTCGTCCAGGAAGCGGTTCCGGCCGGCGCGCTTCGCCGCGAACATGCACAGGTCGGCCCGCTCCATCAGCGAGGCGGGCGTGTCGCCCGGGCGCAGCACCGCCACGCCCAGCGAGATGGTGACCTTGCCGAGCGACTCGCCGGTCGAGCGCTTGACCAGCTCGCGCCCCATGACGCTGGCGCGGACCGTCTCGGCCACCTGCTTGGCCACCGTCCGGTCGACCCCGGGCAGGATGATGCCGAACTCCTCGCCGCCGAACCGGGCGAGCTGCGCCTGCTTGCCGGCGTTCTCGCGCATCACGATCGCCACGAGCCGCAGGACCTGATCGCCCGTGAGGTGACCGTACAGGTCGTTGAAGCGCTTGAAGAAGTCGATGTCGAGGATGATCAGGCTCATGGGCGTGCTGCGCGCCCGGGCCGTCTCCATCGACGCTTTCAGCGTCTCCTCGAAATGCTTGCGGTTGGCGAGCCCCGTCAGGGCGTCGGTCAGGCTCTCGCGCCGGGTCGCCTCGAGCTTCTCGCGCAGGGTCTCGATCTCGCTGCGGGTCTCGCGCATGCGGGCTTCGAGGATCCGGTTGTTGGCGGCGACCTCCCGTGTCGTGGCGGCCAGGGTCGCGACGATCTCGCCGAACCGCGCCCGGCTCGGGACGCCCTGGGAGAGGTCCTGGGCGACCGCGCGCAGCGACTCGCTGTACTGCGCCGTCGAGCCCAGGGAGAGGTCCAGGATCTCGGTGACGGCCGCGATCTCGCTGAGGACGATGCGGCTGACGTCGTCGGTGGTGCTCGCGAGGCGGCGCCCGTCGAGATAGGTCTCGTGCAGGTCGTCGATGTCGCCCTCGGTGAGGCAGCCGTTCTGCGTGGTGAGACGCTTCACGGCGTCGGCGAGGAGCGGCAGCTCTCCCGAGACGTAGGCGTACCAGACGGCGTAGGCGCGCGGCGTCGCGGAGGGCCCGTAGTCGCGAATCAGGTCGTGGCTGCGCTTCGCCAACGCGAAGCTGCGATCGCGATCCGAATAGGTCTCCTGGCTCATCCGTATCCCGCGGTCCGGGGCGACCGACGCGCCTGCGTCGTTGCCCTGACCCAATATACGGCTGCCTGGTAGCCGGACAGTTAAGCCGGAACAGACGTCTGTTACTTATCCTTCTTCGCCAAGACTGGTCGAAGCAGGAACGCAGGAACGTGCGAGCCGAGGCCGACGGGCGTGTCTCCGTCCGCGTCGATCCGGCGCCCGCGCTCCTCGCGCGCGGACTCGCCGCCGCGGCCTGACGCGCGGCCCGACGCGCGCGGCTCCGGACGGTTCTCGGGGCGGCTCTCAGAGCGGCTCTCGGGACGATCGTCCGGGCGGCTCTCCGCGCGCGCCGCGCCGCGGCTGCCACGCGACCGGGTCGAACGCTCGCGGACCTCCTCGGTCTCGCTCGTGCTCCGGGCGCTCTTCTCGACGACGGCCTTGTCGGCACCCTTGTCGGCACCCTTGTCGCTGCCGCTCTTGTCGCCGCTCCGTCCACCGCTCTTGGCGGAGCGGCCGCCCCGACGCCCGTCGCTCGCGCGGCCGCGGTGGCGCGTCCCGGTATCGCCGGACGGGTCGGCCACGCTGGTCAGGTCGCCGTCCAGCCAGGGGATCGGCTGGCCGATCAGCGCCTCGATGGCGCCGAGGGAGCGCGAGTCGTCGGGGGCGACCAGCGTGTAGGCCGTGCCGCTGCGGCCGGCGCGGCCGGTGCGGCCGATCCGGTGGACGTAATCCTCCGGGTGATGCGGCACGTCGAAGTTGAAGACGTGGCTGACGGCCGGGATGTCGAGACCGCGCGCCGCCACGTCGCTGGCGACCAGCAGGGCGGTGTCGCCGTTGCGGAACCCGTCGAGGGCCGTCGTGCGGGCGCGCTGGTCCATGTCGCCGTGGAGCGCCGCGGCGTCGAAGCCGTGGCTGACCAGGGACTTCTGCAGCAGCGCGACGTCGCGCTTGCGGTTGCAGAAGATGATCCCGTTCTTCAGCTCGCCCTCGCCGCGGATCAGGGTGCGCAGGCGCTCGCGCTTGGCGTGCCCCTCGGCGCCGGTGGCGACGAGCCGCTGGGTGATCGTGGTCGCCGTAGAGGCGGGCCGGGCCACCTCGACCCGCTGCGGGTTGTGCAGGAACATGTCCGCCAGCCGCTCGATCTCCGGCGGCATGGTCGCCGAGAAGAACAGCGTCTGCCGGGTGAACGGCACCATCTTCACGATGCGCTCGATGTCGGGGATGAACCCCATGTCGAGCATGCGGTCGGCCTCGTCGATGACCAGGAGCTCGACGCCGGTGAGCAGCAGCTTGCCGCGCTCGAAATGGTCGAGCAGGCGGCCGGGCGTCGCGATCAGCACATCGGTGCCGCGCATCAGCTTGGCGTCCTGATCGGCGAAGGAGACGCCGCCGATGATCAGCGCCACGTTGAGCTTGTGGTTTGTCCCGTAGCGGTCGAAATTCTCGACCACCTGGGCGGCCAGCTCGCGGGTCGGCTCCAGGATCAGCGTGCGCGGCATCCGCGCGCGGGCGCGGCCGTTCTCCAGCAGCGTCAGCATCGGGAGCGTGAAGGCCGCGGTCTTGCCGGTGCCGGTCTGGGCGATTCCGAGGACGTCGCGGCGCGCCAGCACGTGGGGGATGGCCTCAGCCTGGATCGGCGTCGGCTCGGTGTAACCCGCCGCTTCCACGGCGTTCAGGACTTTCTCGCTCAGTCCCAGGTCGGAAAAAGGCATCTGCGTTCAGGAACCGTTGCGCGCCCGGCCGGCGCGAAGGACACCGTCGCGGCAACGGCTGGGAAAGGCTCGCGCGGGGCGCTCGGACGCTCCCGGGGCCGCGGGGCGCATGCTCCCTGTCAGTTAGGGCCTTGGCGCGACTTGTCAATCTCGCAATGGCGACAGCGCGGGTCGGCGCACAGGGGATCGGCCGCCCGAAGGGTCGCCGTTCAGGGCCGGAGACGGTCGCCCGCGGGCGCGACGCAGGGGTCCAGGCGGGTGGTGCGGGCGGATCGCGCCGCCGCGATGGCACCGGTCGTCTCGGGCTCGGCCATCGGCGCGAGCGCCGCGGTCGCGACGGCAGTCCCGGGCGTCGGCGCGTCGGGCCGGCTCAGCCGCGCGAGCTGGTAGGCGCCGATCACCGCGACGATCCCGACCAGGCCCGCCACGCGCAGCGTCCAGGGCAGGGGGCCCGCGGACCGCCTCGGCTCGGCGCGCGCCACCCGCGCGGCGGTCGAGCCGGTCTGCGGGCCGGCCTGCGCGCCGGGCGCGGCCTCGCCGGTCCGGCGCTTGCCGAAGGTCGTCCGGCTCCGTTCGTCGGGGCTCTGCATGGACAGCGGTCTCCGCCGGCGGGGGACCGGATCCGGTTTGATGCGCGACAGGGGCTCGGGGACGGGCCCGCGAGCGACGGACCATCGGGCAACAGGGTTAATCGATCGCTTACGAGCGAGAATCATTCTCGTCGAAGGTGTGCCGGAATAAAACGTCCGCCGCCGACGGCTCCTGCAGAGACCACGAGCGATGTCGCAGGCCCCGCGCCGGCCGCCGCCAATATGCGCGGCGCGCAAGGCAGCTAGTCTTCACGGTCTCTGCAGCTCTCCTCGCCCTCCTCGAGCGCGCGAGCGGGCCGTCTGCTGTCGGGCAGGGCCGGCTAGTCTTCATCTTTCGTTGACGGGATGTCCCTAGCCTGAAGAGGCTTGTTGCAGGAAAGCGACAGACCCGCCATCCGAGAGCGCCTAGAAGGCTGCCGGCTCAAGCTAACCCCAGGACCGAACACCACCATGAAGAAGCTTCTCCTCGCATCCACCGTCCTCGCCGGCATGACCGCCGCGGCGTCCGCCGCCGACCTTCCGCGCCGCGCCGCGCCGCCGCCGGTGTTCACGCCGGTGCCGGTGTTCACCTGGACCGGCTTCTACTTCGGTGTGAACGCCGGCTACGGCTTCGACGCCAACAGCCGCAACACCACCAGCTACGCCCTGCCCGGCGGCTCGCTGATCAACTCCCCCGGCACCGCCGGCGTCGTCAGCGTCAACAACCGCAACAACAACGACGGCTTCTCGGGCGGCGCCCAGATCGGCTACAACTACCAGTTCACCCCGGGCTCCGGCGTCGTGATCGGCTTCGAGGCTGACGCCCAGTACGTCGACTTCGCCCGCCGCGCCAACGCCACCCAGAACTACACCTTCCGCGGCGCCCCCGGCATCGCCTTCGCCAACCCGCCCGCCTTCGTCGCCACCAGCGGCAACGGGCTGGACTACTTCGGCACCGTGCGCGGCCGCCTCGGCTACGCCTTCGACCGCACCCTCGTGTACGGCACCGGCGGCTTCGCCTACGGCTCGGGCCAGGACGACCAGAACTTCGCCGGCAACCGCTTCCGCGACAGCTTCCGCACCGGCTGGGCCGCCGGCGGTGGCGTCGAGTACGCCCTGCCCACCGACTCGTTCCTGAACTTCTTCCGCTCGAACGCCGTGACGCTGAAGGTCGAAGGCCTCTACGTCAGCCTCGACCGCCAGAAGAACTCGGCCGGCGGCGTGTTCTACGGCAACCTCCTGCCCCCGAACGGCATCGCCTACCTCAACGGCGCCGCCGCCAAGACCGAGTTCGCCGTCGTCCGCGCCGGCCTGAACTACAAGTTCGGCTCCTACTGAGACCGGATGCCGGAGCCGGCTCTGCCGGCTCCGGGCTCCCGAAGGGCCCGGCCGCAAGGCCGGGCCCTTTCGCGTTTCGGGACCGCGAACCGGCCTCGGCGGGTGCGACAGGGAGGGCCGGAACCGCGCGGGCCGCCCGCGATTGAGACCGCGGCGCCCCTCAGTGACCCGGACAGGGCCTTCCACGCAGGGACCGGGCGCGCGGAGCGATCAGCCATGCGAAGCCGAATCCTTCTCCTGTCGCTCGCGGCCCTCGGCCTCGCGAACGCGCCGGCCTCCGCGCAGGACGCCAGCGTGATCGGCAAGGACACGATCCTGCCGGCCACGGGACCGGGAACCTCGACGGACGGCAAGGGGGGCGGGCGGCTGACGGAGGCGGCGAGCGCCGAGGACGCCGCCAAGCGTCAGGGGCTCAAGCCCGTCACCTTCCTGACCACGAAGATGATCGGCGTGACGGTGCGCAACGCCGCCGGCGACAGCGTCGGCAAGATCGAGGATCTGCTCATCGCCGACGGCGGGACGCTCAAGGCCGTCGTGATCGACGTCGGCGGCTTCCTCGGCCTCGGCAGCAAGCTCATCGCGGTCGAGCCGGGCGCCCTCGTGCTGCGTCCCGGCGGCGACCGATTCTCCGCGGTCCTCAACATGGGCAAGGACACGGTGGCGGCGGCCCAGCCCTTCGACCCGGCCAAGGTGATCGCGCCGCCCCGATAAGGCGCGACCGAAACCCGTCTTTGCGAGCGCAGCGAAGCGATCCAGGGCAGCGCGACTTCGGTGGACGTGGCGCTGCTGGGTTGCTTCGCTCCGCTCGCAAAGACGGCGCGGGCGCCATCGACCGACGCGGCGAGGCCGCGCCGGCGCTCCGGCGTCAGATGTCGAGGTCGGCGCCCTCGGCGAAGGCCGCGCGCTCGCTGATGAAGGCGAAGCGCGCCTCGGGCTTGTTGCCCATCAGGCGCTCGACCGTGTCGCCGGTCGATTCCCGGGCCTCGTCCAGGACCGCGACGCGCAGCAATGTGCGCTTCCTCGGATCCATGGTGGTCTCCTTGAGCTGGGCCGGCATCATCTCGCCGAGGCCCTTGAACCGCCCGATCTCGACCTTGCCGCCCTTGAACACGGTTTTGACGATCCGCTCCCGATCCGCGTCGTCCCGGGCATAGGCCACCTTCGAGCCCTGCTGCAGCCGATAGAGCGGCGGGATCGCGAGGTAGAGGTGGCCGCGGTCGATCAGCCTCGGCATCTGGCGGTAGAAGAAGGTGATCAGCAGCGAGGCGATGTGGGCGCCGTCGACGTCGGCGTCCGTCATGATGATCACCTTCTCGTAGCGCAGGTCCGCCTCGCGGAAGGCCGAACCGGTGCCGCAGCCGAGCGCCAGGGTGAGATCGGAGATCAGCTGGTTGGCGCCGAGCTTGTCGCGCGAGGCCGAGGCGACGTTCAGGATCTTACCGCGCAGCGGCAGGATCGCCTGGGTCGCCCGGTCCCGGGCCTGCTTGGCCGAGCCGCCGGCCGAGTCGCCCTCGACGATGAAGATCTCCGAGCCCGCGGTGCCGGCCGCCGAGCAGTCGGCGAGCTTGCCGGGCAGGCGCAGCTTGCGGGTCGCGCTCTTGCGGGCGACCTCCTTCTCCTGGCGGCGGCGCAGGCGCTCCTCGGCCCGGTCGATCACCCAGTCGAGGACCTTGTTGGCCTGGGCCGGGGAGGCGGCGAGCCAGTGGTCGAAGGCGTCGCGCACCGCCGTCTCGACGATGCGCTGGGCCTCCACGGTGGCGAGCTTGTCCTTGGTCTGGCCCTGAAATTCCGGCTCGCGGATGAACACCGAGAGCATCGACGCGCAGGTCGCCATGACGTCGTCGGTGGTCACCGCCGTCATGCGCTTGGCTTGGTTCACCCGCTCGGCGTGCTCGCGCAGGCCGCGCAGCAGGGCGACGCGCAGGCCCGCCTCGTGGGTGCCGCCCTCGGGCGTCGGGATCGTGTTGCAGTAGGAGTGCGAGATCCCGTCCTCGGCGACCATCCAGGCCACCGCCCATTCGAGCGACCCGTGCGAGCCCGGCTTGGTGATCTTGCCGGAGAACATGGCGTCGGTGACGAGTTCCTTCCCGTCGATGTCGCGGGCGAGGTAGTCGCGCAGCCCGTCGGGGAAGCGGTGCACCGCCTCGGCCGGCACGTCCTCCAGCCCCTCGAGGAGGGCGGGGGCGCAGCGCCAGCGGATCTCGACGCCGCCGAACAGGTAGGCCTTGGAGCGCGCCATCTTGAACAGGCGGCGCGGGTCGAACTTCAGCGAGCCGAAGATCTGGGCGTCCGGGTGGAAGCGCACGCGGGTGCCGCGGCGGTTCTGCACCCGGCCGACCAGTTCCAGCGCGCCCTGCGCGTGACCGCGCGAGAACGTCTGCCGGTAGAGGGTCTGGTTGCGCGCCACCTCGACCTCGAGCAGGTCGGAGAGCGCGTTCACCACCGAGATGCCGACGCCGTGCAGGCCGCCCGAGGTCTCGTAGACCTTCGAGTCGAACTTCCCGCCGGCGTGCAGCGTGGTCATGATGACCTCGAGCGCCGATTTGCCGGGAAATTTCGGGTGCGGGTCGACCGGGATGCCGCGGCCGTTGTCGGTCACCACGAGGGCGCCGGATTCCTCCAGCTCCACCTCGATGAAGCTGGCATGGCCGGCGACCGCCTCGTCCATCGAGTTGTCGATCACCTCGGCGAACAGGTGGTGCAGCGCCCGCTCGTCGGTGCCGCCGATATACATGCCGGGCCGGCGCCGGACGGGCTCCAGCCCCTCCAGCACCTCGATGTCGGAGGCGGTGTAGCCGCCCTCCGGCTCGGCGGCCGCGAGCGTCGCCACGGAGGCCGCCGAATCCAGCCGCCGCCGCGGCTCGGGCGGGCGGGCCGCCGCGCCCTTGCCGCCCGGCCCGAACAGGTCCCGCGCCGGATCGCTCACGCGCGGCCTCCGGGCGCGCGGCGCGTCGGCCGGCTCGGCTTCGCGCAGACGGGTCTTGGGACGGGTCTCGGGTCGTGGAGCATGCGCCTTCATCCCCGCATGATAGCGGAACAAACCATAAACATCAAAGCCGTTCGCCCTGCGGCGAGGCGGTCGCATCATCGCATGCTGCGCCGCCGCGAGCGAGGGCCGCGTCCGTGCCGGCACACGGTTCCGCGCGCCGGGCCGTCATCACGACGTTGCACAACAATGGGTTAAGGCTTTCTCGTGACCCGCATGCCCGGCTTCCACAGGCGACGCCCGGAACAGAACGGGACGATCGACGTTGGTGGCGGAGATAAATCTTGACCGTGGTCAGGGAGCCGCAGTCCATGAGCGACGCCGCGATCGAGGCCCGCCGCCTCACGTTGATCCGCTTCGAGCACGCGGCCGGCGCCGCCTTCGGCTGCGACGATGACGCGGCTGTCGTGCCGCCGGCCCGGGCGCTGATGAACTCCACCACCCTCGCGCTCGCGACCTTCGCGACGGCCGTGGCGGCGACGATCACCTACCTGGTCTGAACCCGATCGCTGACCGCAACCCGCGGTGAGGGGCGGCAACGCTGCCTCTGCCACGTCCTTGCGAGCGGAGCGAAGCAACCCAGTCGGCGCCACGTTCGAACGCCTCGCGCTGCACTGGATTGCTTCGCTCCGCTCGCAAGGACGGGCGGGCTTGCCGGCCCGCCTCAGCCTCGTCCACGAACGCTTCAGCCCGCGCTCGACGTCTTCGCCGCCGCCTTCTTGGCCGCAGGCTTCTTCGCGGCGGTCTTCTTCGCCGCCGCTTTGTCGCCGCTCGCGGCCCGCGCCGACCCTTTCCGGACCGCCCCGCGCTTCGCCGGCTTGCCGCCGCCCGCGGCGCGCTTGGCGTTCACCAGGGCGATCGCCTCGTCGAGGGTCAGCGCCTCGGCGCTCATCGTCTTCGGCAGCGTGGCGTTGACCTCGCCGTCCGTGACGTAGGGCCCGTACTTGCCGGCCTTGACCACGAGATCGCGGCCGCTGCCCTCGTCCTTGCCGAGCGGCCGGCCGGGATCGGCGGCCGGGCGGCCGCGTCCGCCGCCCTGCTCCTTGGCGACGATCAGGTCGATGGCGCGGTTAGCCCCGATCTCCAGCACGTCGTCGTCCTTGCCGAGATTGGCGTAGGTCTTCCCGTGCTGCACGTAGGGTCCGAATCGGCCGAGATTGGCCAGGATCGGCTCGCCGGTCTCGGGGTGGCGGGCCACCTCGCGGGGCAGCGCCAGCAGGGCCAGCGCCTTGTTGAGATCCACGTCCGAGGGGCTGAGCCCCTTGGGCAGCGACGAGCGCTTCGGCTTCTCGGCGCCCTTCTCGGCGGAGGCCTCGCCGAGCTGGAGGAACGGCCCGAAGCGGCCGTCGCGCAGCGTCACCGGCAGGCCGGTCGCGGGATCGTCGCCCAGCACCCGCACGCCCGGCTGGCCGCCCTCGGCCGAGGAGCCGTCACCGTCGCCGTCGACGCCCGAGGCCGAGAGCTGCCGGGTGTACTTGCACTCCGGGTAGTTCGAGCAGCCGATGAAGGCGCCGAACTTGCCGAGCTTCAGCGACAGCTGGCCCGAGCCGCAGGTCGGGCAGGTGCGCGGGTTCGAGCCGTCGCCCTTGTCGGGGAAGATGTGCGGGCCGAGGAGGCCGTTCAGCGCCTCCAGCACGTCGGCGACGCGCAGCTCCTTGGTCTCACCGATCGCCGCGGAGAAGTCGCGCCAGAAGTCGCGCAGCACCGCCCGCCAGTCGATCTCGGCGTTGGAGACCCGGTCGAGCTGCTCCTCGAGGCCGGCGGTGAAGTCGTACTCGACGTAGCGCCGGAAGAAGCTCTCGAGGAAGCCCGTGACGAGCCGCCCCTTGTCCTCCGGCTGCAGCCGCTTCTTCTCGATCTTGACGTATTCGCGATCCCGCAAGGTCTGGAGAACCGCGGCATAGGTCGACGGGCGGCCGATGCCGAGCTCCTCCATGCGCTTCACGAGGCTCGCCTCGGAGTAGCGCGGCGGCGGCTCGGTGAAGTGCTGGGTCGCGCTGATCCGCTCGCGGGCGAGCGGGTCGCCGGCCTTCATGGGCGGCAGGCGGCGGCTTTCCTCGTCCTCCTCGTCGTCCTTGCCCTCCTGGTAGAGGGTCAGGAAGCCATCGAACTTCACCACCTGGCCGGTGGCGCGCAGGTCGATGGTCCGCGGTCCGACCTTGGCGGTGACGTCGACGGTGGTCCGCTCCAGCTCGGCCGATTCCATCTGGCTGGCCATGGTGCGGGTCCAGATCAGCTCGTAGAGCCGGGCCTGCTCGGGCTCGAGGTGGCGCGCCACCGTCTTGGGCAGGCGGCCCATGTCGGTGGGGCGCACCGCCTCGTGGGCCTCCTGGGCGTTCTTGGCCTTGACGCTGTACTTGCGCGGAACGTCCGGCACGTAGCGGTCGCCGAACTCCTTGCCGATCACCCGGCGGGCGTCCTGGATCGCCTCCGGCGCCATGTCGACGCCGTCGGTCCGCATGTAGGTGATGATGCCGACCGTCTCGCCGCCGATATCGACGCCCTCGTAGAGCCGCTGGGCGACCCGCATGGTCTGGGCCGGCGCCATCCCGAGCTTGCGGGAGGCCTCCTGCTGGAGGGTCGAGGTGGTGAAGGGCGGCTGCGGGTGGCGCTTGGCGGGCTTCGCCTCGACGCTCGCCACCTGGAAGGTCGCGAGTTCCAGGTCGCGCTTGAAGGCGGCCGCCTCCTCGCCCGTGCCGACGTCGAGGCGCTGGATCCGCTTGCCGTCGGCGCCCACGAGGCGGGCCTCGAAGGTCGCGCCGTCGGCGGTCGTCAGCGTCGCGATGAGCGTCCAGTACTCGCGCGGCTTGAACCGCTCGATCTCCATCTCGCGCTCGACCACGAGCCGGAGCGCCACGGACTGGACGCGCCCGGCCGAGCGGGCGCCCGGCAGCTTGCGCCACAGGACCGGCGAGAGGTTGAAGCCGACGAGATAATCGAGCGCCCTGCGCGCCAGGTAGGCGTCGACCAGCGCCTGGTCGATCTCCCGCGGCTTGCGCATCGCCTGCTCGACCGACGCCTTGGTGATGGCGTTGAAGGTCACGCGCTCGACCGGGATGCCCTTGAGCGCCTTGCGGGCGGTGAGCGCCTCCAGCACGTGCCAGGAGATCGCCTCGCCCTCGCGATCCGGGTCGGTGGCGAGGATCAGCTTGTCGGCGCCCTTGACCGCCTTGGCGATCTCCGAGACCCGGCTCGCCCCGCGGTCGGCCAGCTCCCAGACCATGTGGAAGTCCTGCTCGGGATCCACCGAGCCGTCCTTGGGCGGCAGGTCGCGGATATGCCCGAAGGAGGCGATGACTTCATAGTCGCGGCCGAGATACTTATTGATCGTCTTGGCTTTGGCCGGCGACTCGACGACGACGACTTTCATTCAGACCTCTGCCCCTGACGGAGCCTGGGCGCGACGGACGAATTCTGTTCGAGATTCGCGTGGGACGTATGCCCGCCGTCGGGCCGGGGCCGCGCGCCGGGCACAAGTGGGTCACGGGCGGCGGGTTGTCAAATCGCGAGGTTGTTCGGGGGAGCCACTGCGCGGCACTTTTCGGGCCGGGTCCTGATCAGGTTCCGCGTCGCTCCACCTGTCCGGGGAAGAGGCCATGCAGGATGAAACGCGGCCCGGGCTCCAGCACGGAACTTGCCGCGTCAGCAGCTCAAAATCCCGTCAGTCGCCTCAGATCCCCGCGTACCACTCGTAGCCGCGGTCTTCCCAGTAGCCGCCGCTGCCCTGGCCGATCCCGGCGAGCGACTCCACCATCTCGACCCGCATCACGTACTTGGCCTGCTTGTAGCCGAGCTGGCGCTCGACCCGCAGCCGTAGGGGCGCGCCGTTCGAGACCGGCAGCGGCTTGCCGTTGAGGTCGTAGGCCAGGATCGTCTGCGGGTTGAAGGCGTCGTAGAGGTCGATGCTCTCGTAGTAGCGGATCGGGATCCCCGCCGGCTCGGGCTCCGGGGCCGGGCTGCCCTGGCCCCAATCGTCCTTGGGCGCGTCGGTGGCGGTGGCCGGGCCGCCCCAATCGTCGGCGGCGGCGAGCTGCACGTAAGCGTCGCGCACCGCGCCCGGATGGCTCGGGCGCCAGAGGGACGCGCCCTGGTTGCGCCCTCTGCCACCGCCCTTGGGACCGGCCTCGAACTCCAGCGTGTCGGCGCAGTGGAACACCGCGTAGCGCGCCTGCGGCTTCAGCCCGGCCTCCTTGAGCACCTCGGCGAGCGGCACGCCGCCCCATTGCCCGATGCAGCTCCAGCCCTCCACGCAATCGTGCCGGGTGATCTGGGTGCGCGACGGCAGGGCGCGCAGGTCCGCGAGGCTCAGCGACAGCGGGGTCTGGACCAGCCCGTCGACGGAGAGCTTGAAGTCCGAGAAGTTCCGCGCCGCCAGCGCCCGGTAGGCGCGGTCCGGCGGGTCGATCGTGCCGTTCGGCTTGAACCAGGGCGAGATCATCGAGGCCGGGAATTCCCGGGCCAGGGTCGTCGGCGACATCAGCAGGCGCTGGACGTATTCGTTGGCGTCCTCGCCGACCTTGAGGGTGCGCTGCCCCGTCTCGGTCCCGGCGAACTTGTCGCAGCCGGCCAGCAGCGCGGTGCCCATCAGGCCGGCGCCCGCGGTGAGGAGCTTGCGGCGGTGGAGGATCATCGCGCGGTCTCCCGGTCGCGGCCGAGGCTGAACCAGCCGGTGATCATGCCGCGCATGTTGTTGACGAGCCCGGAGACGACCACGAGCAGCACGTGGACCACCACGAACAGCACGATCAGCCCGGCGGCGATGAAGTGGACGCTGCGCGCCGATTGCCGGCCGCCGAACAGCTCGGTGAGCCACGGCCACGCGGCGTCCATCCCGGGCGACATGGCGAGCCCTGCGAGCACCATCGCGGGCAGCAGGCCGAGCACGAGGACGAGGTAGGTCAGCTTCTGGATGACGTTGTAGCGCTTGGCCTCGGTGCCCTCGGGGAAGCGCAGGAGCAGGTGCTCCTTCACGGAGCCGCCGAAGTCGCGGATCTGGTCGCCGTCGGGGATCAGGCGGCGGCGGAGCTGGCCCGAGAACAGGCCGTAGAGCAGGTAGACCGCCCCGTTGATCACGAGGAGCCACGCGAACAGGAAATGCCAGCGCCGCCCGGTGGCGAGGTCCTGGTTGGCCGGCAGCGTCGCCCAGGACGGGAAGGCGCGCTCCACCTCGGTGCCGCCCTCCCTCGACAGGCCGAGCACGCCGGTCGTGTCGAGGGTGTGGGAACCGACCGTCACGACGCCGCGGGTCGTGCCGTCGCGGCCGGGCTCGCTGGTGATGGCGAGCGACGGATTGTCGAAGGTCGAGACCGAACCCCAGTAGAGCGCCGGGTGGGCGTTGAAGATCTGCAGGCCGCTCATCAGCAGCACCAGCAGCACCGCGGCGTTGATCCAGTGCGCCAGCCGGATGACCAGCGGGTGGCGGTAGAACCAGCGGCGCCCCTGCCGGTCGACGGTCTCGGGGGCTTCGAGGGCAGGGGAGGCGGCCAAGCGTCTGGATCCCGGGCAAGCGGCGCGGGGTCGGGAGCGTACGAATCCCGACCGTTCGGGCAGATACGTGGCGCGGGGGCGGGCGGTTACCATCCGCCGGGAAAAAGGCCGCAGCCGCCTCTCGAAGTGCGACTGCGCCGATGGGCGCGCGCCGTCGATGACGGAGCGCGACGCGCCCCCTCCTGCCGCCGGACGGACAGCCTGGGCCTCGAACCTGTGACGCCCGCAGCCCCTGACGGAGCGAGCGTCATGACTGAACCGGGATGAGCGCCGAACAGCCTTGCCCCCCGGGCGCGCCGCACCTACACCCGGGCCTCATCATGACGACGCCTCCGACCCCGGCCTTCCCGCACCGGCACCTCCTCGGCATCGAGGGCCTGACCCGGCCCGACATCGAGGGGCTGCTCGACGCCGCCGAATCCGCCGTCGACATCTCGCGGCAGGTGGAGAAGAAGCGCACGACCCTGCGGGGCCGCACGCAGATCAACCTGTTCTTCGAGCCCTCGACGCGGACGCAATCGTCCTTCGAGCTCGCCGGCAAGCGGCTCGGCGCCGACGTCATGAACATGTCGGTGGCCTCGTCCTCGGTGAAGAAGGGCGAGACCCTGATCGACACCGCCGCGACGCTCAACGCCATGCGGCCCGACATCATCGTGGTCCGTCACGAATCGGCGGGCGCCGTTCACCTGCTCGCCCGCAAGGTCGACTGCGCGGTGGTCAATGCCGGCGACGGCGCCCACGAGCACCCGACCCAGGCCCTTCTCGACGCGCTCACCATCCGCCGCAACAAGGGCCGGATCGAGGGCCTGCAGGTGGCGATCTGCGGCGACGTCCTGCACTCGCGGGTGGCGCGCTCCAATATCATCCTGCTCCAGGCCATGGGCGCGCGGGTCCGCCTGATCGCGCCCTCGACGCTGCTGCCCTCCGGGATCGAGCGCTTCGGCGTCGAGACCTTCACGGACATGCGCAAGGGCCTCGTCGGCTGCGACATCGTGATGATGCTGCGCCTCCAGCGGGAGCGCATGAACGGCTCGTTCGTCCCGTCCGTGAAGGAGTATTTCCGCTACTTCGGCCTCGACGGCGAGAAGCTGGCGCTCGCCAAGCCCGACGCCCTGGTGATGCATCCGGGGCCGATGAACCGCGGCGTCGAGATCTCCTCCGAGATCGCCGACGGGGCGCAGTCGCTGATCCGCGAGCAGGTCGAGATGGGCGTCGCCGTCCGCATGGCCGTGCTGGAAGCGCTGGCGCGGCACCTGCCGAACGGGTGAACCCAAGACAACGGGTGATCCCCAGACAAAGCCGGGCGGCCTTCACCCGCTCCGCTTGCCCGCCGAGCGGCCGTGGCGCAGTTTCCTGCCGAAATCCGGTCCTGATCTGTATAAGGGGCCGTCGCAACATGCAGATCGCTTCATGACCGCCTACACGCTCGCCGACCTCGCCGCCCTCGTGGCGAGCCGTGCCGGGACCGATCCGGCCACCTCCTACACGGCCAAGCTCCTGTCCGAGGGCCCCGCCAAGGCGGCCAAAAAGCTCGGCGAGGAGGCGGTGGAGGCGGCGATCGCGGCCGTGCAGGGCGACAAGACCGGCCTGCGGAACGAGGCCGCCGACGTGCTCTACCACCTCGTCGTGCTGCTCCGGGCGGGTGGGGTCGAGCTGGATGCCGTCATGGCGGAACTGGAGCGTCGCACCGCCCAGAGCGGCATCGCCGAGAAGGCCGCGAGGCGCCACGCGTGAACGCGGCCGCGCTGCCGGGCTCGGTCGAGGCGATCCTCGAAGCGTCCGACCGGCTCTCGCCGTATCGCCGCTTCAACCGCGAGGAATGGGCGCAGCTGCGCGCCGACACGCCGCTCACCCTCAACCAGGAAGACCTGGAGCGGCTGCAATCGATCAACGACCCGATCTCGGTCGAGGAGGTGGTGGCGATCTACCTGCCGCTGTCCCGTCTGCTCGCCCTGTACGTCGCGGCGACGCAGGGCCTGTTCAAGGCGACGCAGCGCTTCCTGCTGGCCGAGCGCGAGACCAAGGCGCCCTACATCATCGGGCTCGCCGGGTCGGTGGCGGTGGGCAAGTCCACGACCGCCCGCATCCTGACCGCCCTGCTGGCGCGCTGGCCCAACACCCCCAAGGTCGACCTCGTCACCACCGACGGGTTCCTGCTGCCCAACGCCGAGCTCGCCGCCAACGGGCTGATGGAGCGCAAGGGTTTCCCGGAGAGCTACGACACCGCCGCGCTGCTGCGCTTCCTCCACGACGTGAAGGCCGGCCACAAGCGCGTCACCGCGCCGCTCTACTCGCACCTCGTCTACGACCGGGTGCCCGGCGAGGAGCGGGTGGTGGAGAGCCCCGACATCCTGATCGTCGAGGGCCTGAACGTGCTCCAGCCGGCGCGGCTGCCGCGGGACGGGACCGCGATCCCGTTCGTGTCCGACTTCTTCGACTTCTCGATCTATCTCGACGGCCACGAGGACGACCTGCACCGCTGGTACGTCACGCGCTTCATGAAGCTGCGGCAGACGGCGTTCCGCGACCCGCGCTCGTATTTCCGGAAATACGCCGAGATCGCCGAGACCGAGGCTCTGGACATCGCCGACCGGCTCTGGACGACGATCAACCTGCCGAACCTGCGCGAGAACATCGTGCCGACCCGCCAGCGGGCGAGCCTGATCCTCACCAAGGGCGCGAGCCACCGGATCGAGAGCGTGGCCCTGCGGCGGCTGTAGGCCGGTTCGGGACGATCGCGCGATCGGCCCGCAT
The DNA here is from genome assembly GCF_900110155.1 of Methylobacterium sp. UNC300MFChir4.1. Classification (NCBI taxonomy): domain Bacteria; kingdom Pseudomonadati; phylum Pseudomonadota; class Alphaproteobacteria; order Hyphomicrobiales; family Methylobacteriaceae; genus Methylobacterium; species Methylobacterium sp. UNC300MFChir4.1. The sequence goes on from NZ_FOCS01000024.1 coordinate 69,366, forward strand.
GAAGACTGAACCTTCGTCATCACGAGCGACGCGAAGTGACCCAGGGCCGCGCGACGTTCGGGGCGATGTCGCCGACTCTGGATTGCTTCGCTTCGCTCGCAAGGACGTGAACGACCGAGCCCAGGCGCATCACGCGAACGGGAACTCCGCCTCCGCCACGTACGGACCGCCACCGGTCGAGTCCCGCGCCGAGAACAGCGTCACCCGGTCCGACGTGTAAGTCAGCGGCGCGAAGACCGGCGCCTGCGACAGGTACATCGCCGCCGCCTCCGGCGTGGCGTCGCGCCGGAGGCGCGCCAGGGTCACGTGCGGGGTGAATTTCCGCCGCTCCGGCTCGACCCCGGCCCGGCGCACGAGCCGCTCCTGCTCGGCCTGGAGATCCGTCAACCCCGCCTCCGGCACCACCGAGGCGTAGAGCGCCCGCGGCCTGTCGCCGCCGAAGATGCCGAGGCCGTCGAGCGTCACCGTCAGGGCCGGGCGGACCCGCATCTCGGACAGCGCCTCCACCACGTCGTCGGCCGTGGTCGCGTCGACGTCGCCGATGAACCGCAGGGTCACGTGGAAGTCGCCGGGCTCGATCCAGCGGGCCCCGGGCAGGCCGCCCTGCCAGGCCCTGAGCGCGTCGGCGATCGCGGGCGGCACGGCGAGGCCGGTGAACAGGCGCGGCACTACCGCGACGCCCCCTGCCGGAGGCCCCCCAGGAAACCCTCCACCGTCGGCAGCATGCGGGAAGCGATGGTCTCCACGCCCTGCCGGTTCGGGTGGATCATGTCGTCGAGGTGCTGCGCCCGGTCGCCGATGATCCCGTCGAGGAAGAACGGGTAGAGGGTCAGGCCGTAGCGCTCGGCGAGCGCCGGGTAGATCGCGTCGAACCGGGCCTTGTAGTCGGGTCCGAGATTGGGCGCGGCCTGCATGCCGGCGAGCAGGACCGGGATGCCCCGGGCCTTCAGCCGCTCGATGATCGCCGAGAGCGCGCCCTCGGTGACCTTCGGGTCGGTGCCGCGCAGCATGTCGTTGGCGCCGAGTTCGAGGATCACGCCCGCGGTCCCGTCCGGGACCGACCAGTCGACCCGGTCGAGGCCGCCCGTGGCGGTGTCGCCGGAGACGCCGGCATTGGCGACCGTCACGTCCGCGCCCCTGGCCTTGAGCAGGCGCTCCAGCACGGTCGGGAAGGCGGCGTCGGCCGGGAGCTTGTAGCCCGCAGTCAGGCTGTCGCCGAGGGCGACGAGCTTGACCGGCCCGCCGGGCGCGGCCCGCGCTCCCGGCGCGACGGCTGTCATGAAAGGGACCATCAGGAGCGCTAGCGCTGCGGCATACAGGGCCGTGCGCCGGAACACGGCGCGCGCGTCATGGCGCGGCCCCAATGCCGAACCCATATCGCGGTGCACCCGCGGCCCGTAGAGCCAAGATCGAAGCCGAAGGGATCGACCCCACGTGAGGACCTCGCGCGCCATGCTCGTCATCGCCCACAGATCGGCTCACCGGTGAGCCAAGGCAAGGTGCTGCGCGAGCCCGCGATCGCGCTGTCGGACATCGATCTCAGCCTCGGCCGCGGCGCCGCCCGCGTCCACGTCCTGCGCGGCATCTCGCTGAATGTCGACCGCGGCGAGGCGGTCGGCCTCGTCGGCCCGTCCGGCTCCGGTAAGTCGACGCTGCTGATGGTCATGGCCGGGCTGGAGCGGCCCGATTCCGGCGGCGTCGTCATCGAGGACACCGATCTCGTCCGCCTCGACGAGGACGCCCTCGCCCGGTTCCGCGGCCGGCGGATCGGCATCGTGTTCCAGGCCTTCCATCTCGTGCCGACCATGACGGCGCTCGAGAACGTGGCCCTTCCGCTCGAACTCGCCGACCGGCCCGGCGCCCTGGAGCGGGCACGCGCCGAGCTGGAGGCGGTCGGCCTCGGGCACCGGCTGCACCATTACCCGGCGCAGCTCTCCGGCGGCGAGCAGCAGCGGGTCGCCATCGCCCGGGCGGTCGCCCCCGACCCGGCGATCCTGGTCGCCGACGAGCCCACCGGGAACCTCGACGAGGCCACCGGCCGCCAGATCGTCGACCTGCTGTTCCGGCTGAAACGGGACCGCGGCGCGACGCTGGTCCTCGTCACCCACGACAACGGCCTCGCCCGCCTGTGCGACCGCACCGTGCGCCTGCGCTCGGGGCGGATCGAGGAGGCGGTGACCGCCTGATGCACGGCACGATTACCCGCCCCGACCCCGCGCCCCGCCGGATCCCGCTCACCCTGCGCCTCGCGCTGCGCGAGTTGCGGGCCGGGCTCAACGGCTTCGCGGTGTTCCTCGCCTGCATCGCGCTGGGCGTCATGGCCATCGCGGGCGTGGCGTCGATCTCGCGCTCGCTGTCCGACGGGCTGGGCCGGGAGGGCCGGCGCATCCTCGGCGGCGACCTCGCCTTCAACCTCATCAACCGCGAGGCGACCGACGCGGAGAGGCAGGCGCTGGCGCGCGAAGGCCGCCTCGACATCGTCGCCTCCCTGCGGGCCATGGCGGTGGCGGGCAGCGGCGACGCGGCCCTGGTCGAGCTGAAGGCCGTCGACCCCGCCACCTATCCGGCCGCCGGCGACCTCGCGACCGACCCGCCGGGCCGCCTCGCCGACCTGCTGGCGGAGCGCGACGGGGTGCCGGGGGCGCTCGCCGACCCGGCCCTGCTCACCCGCCTCGACGTCAAGGTCGGCGACCGGATCGCGCTCGCCGGGCACGACGTGGCGATCCGCGGCACCATCGTGTCCGAGCCCGACAAGATCGCCGGCGGCATCGGCTTCGGGCCGCGGCTGATGGTCTCCGAGCCGACGCTCCGCGCCACCGGCCTCGTCCAGCCCGGCAGCCTCAACCGCTGGAGCTACCGCCTCGTCCTGCCGCCCGGCACGCCGGACGCCGACCTCGACGCGGCGCAGGCCCGGATCCGCGCCGCCACCCCCGAGGCCGGCTGGGAGATCCGCTCGCGCACCAACGCCGACCCGCGCTTCGCCAAGAGCATCGAGCGCTTCACGCAGTTCCTGACCCTGGTGGGACTCACCGCGCTGATCGTCGGCGGCGTCGGGGTCGGCAACGCCGTCCACGCCTTCGTGGAGCGCAAGCGGCCCTCGATCGCGACGCTCAAGAGCGTCGGCGCGCCGGGCTCGCAGGTGGTCGCCCTGTACCTGACGCAGGTGATGCTGATCGCCGGCCTCGGCACCGGGATCGGCCTCGCGATCGGCGCGAGCCTGCCCTTCCTCCTCGACGCCCTGTTCTCCGCCGACCTGCCGCTGCCGCTGAACCCGACGCTCGCCCCCGGGGAGCTGGCGCTCGCGGCCGCCTACGGTCTGATCACGGCCTTCGCGTTCGCAATCACGCCGCTCGGCCGCGCCCACGACGTGCCGGTCTCCGGCCTGTTCCGCGACACGGTCGACCCGGCCCGCGTCAGCCCGCGCTGGCGCTACCGGATCTGGCTCGCCGTCAGCCTCGCGGCCCTGGTCGGCCTGTCGGTGGCGACCGCCTTCGACCGGCGCGTCGCGCTGATCTTCATCGCGGCGGCCGCCATCGCGTTCGGCCTGCTGCATCTGGTGGCGCTCGGCCTGATGGCGCTCGCCCGGCGCCTGCCGCACCCGCGCTGGCCGGCGCCCCGGATGGCGCTCGCCAACCTGCACCGGCCCGGTGCCCTGACGCCCGCCATCGTCCTGTCGCTCGGCCTCGGCGTGACGCTCCTCGTGACGCTCAGCCTGATCGACGCCAATGTCCGCCGCACGATCAGCGCGACCCTGCCGGCCCGGGCGCCGAACCTCTTCTTCCTGGACATTCCCTCGCGGGACGCCGCCCAGTTCCGCGAGTTCCTGGCGCGCTCGGCCCCGAGCGGAAAGATCGAGGACGTGCCGATGATGCGCGGCCGGATCGTCGCCCTGAACGGCGTGCCGGCGAGCAAGATCCGCCCCCCGGAAGACGCCGCCTGGGTGCTCGACGGCGACCGGGGCATCACCTACGCCGACACGGTGCCGGACGGCTCCAGCCTCACCGAGGGCGCGTGGTGGAGCCCGGAGCAGGGCGCGAAGCCGCTGGTCTCCTTCGAGGCCGACCTCGCCCGCCAGCTCGGCCTGAAGCTCGGCGACACCGTGACGGTGAACGTGCTCGGGCGCGACCTCACCGCGACGATCTTCAACCTGCGCCGGGTGGAGTGGCGCAACCTCGGCATCAACTTCGTGATGGTGTTCTCGCCGGGCACCTTCCGGGGCGCGCCGCATTCCGACCTCGCGACGCTGACCCTGCCCGGCGGCACCGACGCTTCCGCCGAGAACCGCATCCTGCGCGACGTCGCCAAGACCTTCCCGTCGGTGAGCGCCGTGCGGGTGAAGGACGCCCTGGACGCCATCGGCGACCTCGTCGGCCGGCTGGTCCTGGCGATCCGGGGGGCGAGCGCCGTGGCGGTGCTGGCGAGCCTGTTTGTGCTGGCCGGCGCCATCGCGGCCGGGCACCGGGCGCGGCTCTACGACGCCGTCGTGCTCAAGGTGCTGGGCGCGAGCCGGGCGCGGCTGCTGACCGCCTACGCCCTCGAATACGCCGCGCTGGGGCTCGCCACGGCGCTGTTCGGCCTCCTGGCCGGGACGCTCGCCGGCTGGGTGATCGTCGCCAAGGTCATGCACCTCGACTTCCGCCTCGACCTGTCGGGCGCGCTGGTCGCGGCCGTGGCCGCGGTGGCGCTGGCGATCCTCCTCGGGCTCGTCGGTACGTGGCGGATCCTGGGTCAGAAGCCGGCGCCGTATCTCCGGCAGGCCTGACGGAGGCCGATCCCGCAGGCTCCGTATCCGGTTCAGCCCCCGCGGAGGCCGCGATCGAGGCCGTCGAGAGCGGCGGACCGCGCCCGGCCGGAGACGGTCCGGCGGGATATCGAAGCCCTCGGTCCGTGGGGGAGGGGCTTCCAACCGTCGGACCCCGCGCTCACGGGTCGCCGCGCTCCGCATTCTCCGCGGTGCGCGCGCATGCCTCGGTCGGTTCGGGGCCGACCAGAGCTTGGACCGCCTCACCGAATCGCCTCCGCGCCGCGGGATCGAGTCGGCGCAGGTGGACCCCGACCAGCATCAGCAGCCGCTCCGTCTCCCGCTCGATGGCCGGACGGTCCACAGATCCGCAGTGATCGGAACCGTAGAACGCCTCGATCGGCAAATCGAGAGACTGCGCAATCCTGTTCAGCGCGCGCGCGGCGGAGGATTCCACCTTCCGGTCAGCAATCGTCCGCAGGAATTCGAGTCCGTTCTCATCCATGGCGGCCCCTCGAATCACTCGCGACGGGGGAAAATTTCCCAACCATGACAAGAGGTGCCCCCGTGAAGGGGTATTCGCAAGTGAACTCTTTGTCATTCCGCCGGAAGATTGGTACGGAGCTAGACATTCGAGCTTCGAGCGGCCCGGGGGGACCGTCCACCATGCGCATCAACGTCATCGATGGCTACGCGGAGAACGCCGACCGTCTCCGGGCGGCTCTCGAAGCCTCGTGCGTTGTGGGAGCCTGGGAGTGGGACCACGTTCGCGGCGTGGTCGTCTACGACGCGGGCGCGGCCCGGTTGCTGACCGGCAATCCCGACCTTGCCGACCGTCCGATCAACGGGCCGATGGCTCTGGCCGCGGTACATCCCGAGGACATGACGTGGTTGATGGACCACATGCTCCGGGCCGTCCGGTCGAGCGGACTGGTCCTTGCCGAGTACCGCGTGTTCAAGGCGGACGGCACCGTGCGCTGGCTCCTCAGCCGGGGGCGGACCCATCGGAACGAGGACGGCGAGCCGCAGCGCTCGCACGGCATCCTGATGGACATCACCGAGATCCGCGACGGCGGCGACCGCTACGTGGTCGGCAGGCCCATGGCGGGCGGCGACCCGCTGGAGCGGGCGGCCGACCTCGCCGTCGCGCTCAAGGAGACGCTCACCGACGACATGCCCGCGGAGGTGCGGGCGGCCGCCGACCTGATGCTGCTGGGTCTGGGCCGTGCCCTGGCCCGCCGGATGACGCACTGAACCGCCCCTCCCGGGCCGCCCAGATCCCGCGCGCCGGAGAGCGGATCTTCGAGGCTGCGGACCCGCCTTGCAGGCACGAACCCGCCGGGATTCGGCGGTCCGGACCGGAGAAACCGGGGCGCATGCGGACGCACGTGGCATAAGGAAGCCGTTAAGACTTCGCGCGGGCGCATCGAAACGCCTGGACGGCGGCAACCGTCAGTCGAACAACCCGACGACGGAGCGGAATGCATTTTAATCCCGGCCCAGATGGACAAAAATACATCCGCCGGACACGGAAAAGCGGCCCCGGAACCGTGGCCGGGGACTTGTGTCGCGGCTTCGGGCGCAACATATTCCGGACCGAGGCGCCAGCCCGGCGCCAGAGGTCCTGCGTGGGCCTCGACCGAACACCACGCTGAGAGAGCCTCCGCAAGGAAACTCCCATGGCATTCGAGAACAGCCCCTTCCGGTACGGCGCCCAGCAGCCGACCGGCTACGCCGGCACCCAGGTCGAGGTCGATCAGGGCCTGCGCACCTTCATGCTCGGCGTCTACAACAACATGATCGTCGGGCTCGGCATCTCGGGTCTCGTCGCGCTCGGCCTGAACATGGCCTCCGTGGCGGCCTACCAGGGCACCCGCCCGATCCTGACCCCGTTCGGTCAGACCCTCTACCTCAGCCCGCTGAAGTGGGTCCTGATGCTCGCCCCGCTGGCGTTCATCTTCGTCTTCTCCATGCGGATGGACCGGATGTCGGCCTCGTCCGCCCGGACGATGTTCTGGGCCTTCGCGGCGGTGATGGGCGCCTCGATGTCCTCGCTCCTCCTGGTGTTCACCGGGGGCAGCGTGGTGCAGGTGTTCTTCATCACGGCGGCTGCCTTCGGCTCGCTCAGCCTGTGGGGCTACACCACCCGGCGCAGCCTCTCCGGCATGGGCTCGTTCCTGATGATGGGCCTGATCGGCATCATCCTCGCGTCGCTGGTGAACATCTTCTTCGCCTCGTCGGCCCTCCAGTTCGCCATCTCGGTGCTGGGCGTGCTGATCTTCGCGGGCCTGACCGCCTACGACACCCAGAAGCTCAAGGAGATGTATCTCTACGGCGGCTTCGACGGCGAGATGGCGGCCAAGATGTCGGTGAACGGCGCCCTGACGCTCTATCTCGACTTCATCAACATGTTCCAGTTCCTGCTGAGCCTGATCGGCGACCGCCGATAAGCCAGCCCGAGCAAGACGGGACGAGGGAACCCCGGCGGGACACCGCCGGGGTTTCTTTTTGCCTGGCCGCCGCGCGCGGATGCGCTAGGCTCGAGCCATGCCAGCGCTTCTTGACCTCTCCGGCCTCTCCGCTTTCCCAATCACCCCGAGCGACGCAGACGGCCGCGTCGACGCGGAAGCGCTGCGCCGGTTGCTGGAGCCCCTGGCGGCCGCCGGGGTCGACTCGATCGGCCTCCTCGGCAGCACCGGGACCTACGCGTACCTGAGCCGCGAGGAGCGGCGCCGGGCGGTGGCGATCGCCGCCGAGGCCGTGGCCGGACGGGTCCCGCTCCTCGTCGGCATCGGCGCCCTGCGCACCGACGAGGCCGTCCGCCTCGCGCAGGACGCGCGGGCGGCCGGCGCGGATGCCGGGCTCCTCGCCCCCGTCTCGTACACGCCGCTCACCGAGGCGGAGGTCGAGGCGCATTTCGCGACCGCAGGGGAGGCGGGCGGCCTGCCCCTCGTCCTCTACGACAACCCCGCGACCACGCATTTCCACTTCACGCCGGCGCTGATCGGCCGGATCGCCCGCCAGCCCGGGATCGTGGCCGCCAAGTGCGCCGCACCGGAGCCGGCGCGGGCCGCCGCCGGGATCGCGGCCCTGCGGGAGGCCGTCCCGGCGGGCTTCCCCATCGGGTTCAGCGGCGACTGGAACGTCACCGAGGCGCTGATCGCCGGCGGCGCGGCGTGGTTCAGCGTGGCGGGCGGCCTGTTCCCCCGGACCTGCCTGGCGATCGTCCGGGCCGTGGCGGCGGGCGAGACCGAGCGGGCCCGCGCCCTCAACGCCGAGTTGGAGCCCCTCTGGAGGCTGTTCCGGACCCATTCCAGCCTGCGGGTGGTCTACGCCCTGGCCGATCTCATGGGCCTGTGCCGCGTCGAGCCGCCGCGGCCGATCCGGCCCCTGGCGCCGGAGGCGGTGGCCGAGATCGCCGCGACCGTCCGGCGCCTGTCCCTGTCCTGAGCGGGCGCGGTCAGACCGCCGCCGGTGCCGGTTCCAGCACGGCGATCACCCGGGCGAGCTCGGTACCGCGCTTCAGGATCTGGCCGCTCGCGGCGACGACGGCGTAGGCCCCCTGGCGCCGGGCGAGCTTGGGATCCTTCTCGATGCGGTAGAGCGGCATTTCGGAGGAGCGCCGGTAGATCGAGAACACCGCCTTGTCGCGGCGGAAATCGAGGGCGTAGTCGCGCCACTCGCCCGCGGCGACCTGCCGGCCGTAGAGGTTGAAGATCGTGCGGAGCTCGTCCCGGTTGAAGGCGATCTGCGGAGGGGCCGCGCGGGCGGGGAAGGGGATGACATGGCCCGCCGCCTCGTCGGGCCTCGACCCGGCGCTCGTCCTCTCGGTCATCACGGCTCCCGTGCATCGATGCTTTGCCGGATGATGGGCCTCGCCGCCGCGGCCCGCAAGGGTCGCGCACGCCGTGTCCCGCGAGACACGCCCAAGCGACAAAAAACACGGTTTGGCCCGATTCACGCCTTTTGCAGGCCGCGTTGCGGCGCGACAACAGGCGTCGAACCTCGCCGGGTTCTGCCCGGTCGGCGACCGACACCCAGCTCCCCAGCCATCGGTCGCCGCTCGGGATCCCAGGATCCGGCACTCCGAGGTTTCGAGACCCAAGACTTCAGGCCGCCCCTCGGGCGGCCTTTTTTCCGTTTCCCGTCGGGCCGGGGTTGCGGCTATGCCAGCCGCATCATGGGCCCGCCCGCCTTCGACGCCGCCTTCCTGCACGACCTCGACGCGCTGTTCGCGTGGCGCCGCGACGTGCGCCGCTTCCGGACGGATCCGGTCGACGAGGACGTCCTGCGCGCCTGCCTCGCGGCGGCCCACCGGGCCCCCTCGGTCGGCAACAGCCGGCCCTGGCGCTTCGTGCGGGTCGCGGATCCGGGACGCCGCCGCGCGGTCGCGGAGAACTTCGCCGGCTGCAACGAAGCCGCGGCCGCGGGCTACGCGACCGATCGGGCTGCGCAGTACCGCGGCCTGAAGCTCGCCGGCCTGCGGGAGGCGCCGGTCCATCTGGCCGCCTTCTGCGACGCGGCCACCGAGACCGGCCTCGGCCTCGGCCGGGCCAGCATGCCCGAGACCCTGGCCTACTCGGTCGTGGGGGCGGTGCAGTGTTTCTGGCTCGCCGCCCGGGCCCGCGGCCTCGGCGTCGGCTGGGTCTCGATCCTGGAGCCGGAGGCGGTCACGGCGATCCTGGCCGTGCCGGAGACGTGGCGGCTCGTGGCCTATCTCTGCGTCGGCTACCCGATGGAGGAGCATCTCGACCCGGAACTGGAGCGCCACGGCTGGCAGTCGGAGGACCGGCGCGGGAGCGAACTCCACGAGCGCTGAGACGCGCGCGGAGCGGCGGCCCCGCCGCGCGGCAACGGCCCGTATCACTCTGGTTCGTGGTTGCTCTTTTACCGTGCCCCGCGGATCCGCAGAATGACCCCGCGTCAACCATAGCTTTTCTCGGAACGGTAAGCTCGGCCGGAGATTACTTGCCCGCGTCTAGTCTAGCTTTGCGAGGATCGCGGTGATGTCGGGTCGGGTGGCGGCTCTATTCGGTTTGGCCGGCGCGATGCTGGCCGGTTGTTTCCAGGCGGCGCAGGCGCGCGAGATCGTCCCCTTCGCCAACGGCGTCGCGCCGGGTTCGGTGGTGATCAGCGTGTCGCAGCGCAAGCTCTACCTGGTGAACGGCGACGGCACGGCGATCCGCTATCCCGTGGCGGTGGGCCGTCCCGGCAAGCAGTGGTTCGGCATCAAGCCGATCGACGGCAAGTACGTCGCCCCCGCCTGGTCGCCCCCCGCGGAGGTGAAGCGCGACAACCCGCGGTTGCCGAACCTCATCGCGGGCGGCTCGCCGCACAATCCCATGGGGGCGGCGGCGATGACGCTCGCGGGCGGCGAGTACGCGATCCACGGCACCAACCGGCCGAACTCGGTGGGCACCTACGCGTCCTACGGCTGCATCCGGATGTACAATCAGGACGTGGTCGACCTCTACGCGCGGGTCGATGTCGGCACGCAGGTCTACATGACCCACTGAGGCCCGCCGGCCTCACCCGGCCGGCGGGGCGGTCGCCTCGACGGCCGTGAAGGTCTCCAGGATCCGGTAGGTGTGCGCCGCGCCGGCCGGCACGCAGTAGGAATCGCCCGGCGCGAGCGCCACGGTCTCGCCCTCCAGCACGAGCTCGGCCCGGCCGCTGACGACGTAGCCGACCGTCTCGTGCGCCGAGGTGGTCATCGGCTTGTCGGCGTTGGGCTCCTCGGCCCGCCACATCCGCATGCCGAGGCGCTCGCCGCGGGCGAGGTGGATCTCGCCGTGCGGGCCCGCGGCCGCGCTCCGGGCCGATACTGTCGTCGCCATCGTCGCCTCCCTCCGGTGAACCTCGCCAACGGGGCCCGGCGTCCGACGTTCCGCGCCCGACAGCGCGACACGTTCGGCAAGCCCCGCGCCGGCGCGCCGCTTGACGGTCCGCGCCGCGCCCCGACAGGATGACGCACCGGTCCGAGAGGCGCCCGACAGAGGCGCGGGCCGGCGCGGCGTGCGCGATCCCGCCCGGGTCCGGCGCGTCGGCGGACGACCCGGATCGGGAGGGACGCGCCATGCAGATCAAGGCGGCGATCGACAGGATTCCCGGCGGCCTGATGCTGGTGCCGCTCCTGCTCGGGGCCCTGTGCAAGACCTTCGCGCCGGGCGCCCCGGCCTATTTCAAGGGCTTCACGCAGGGGATCATGACCGGCGTGATCCCGATCCTGGCGGTCTGGTTCTTCTGCATGGGCGCCTCGGTCAGCCTGAAGGCGACCGGCACGGTGCTGCGCAAGTCCGGCACGCTGGTGGCGACCAAGCTCGTCGCCGCCTGGGCGATCGTGCTGGTGGCCGGGCTGTTCATCCCGCCCGAGGGCATCCAGACCGGCTTCTTCGCCGGCCTGTCGATCCTGGCGATCGTCTGCGCGATGGATATGACCAACGGCGGCCTCTACGCCTCGCTGATGCAGACCTACGGCAGCCGCGAGGAGGCCGGCGCCTTCATCCTGACCTCGATCGAGTCCGGCCCGCTGATGAGCATGATCATCCTCGGCGCCTCCGGGGCGGCGCATTTCGAGCCGCAGATCTTCGTGGGCGCGGTGCTGCCCTTCTTGGTCGGCTTCGCCCTCGGCAACCTCGACCCGAAGCTCCGGGCCCTGTTCGCGCCCGGCGGCCAGCTGATGATCCCGTTCTTCGCCTTCGCGCTGGGGAACACGGTCGACCTCAACAACCTGCTCTCGCCGCTCGCGGGGCTCGGCATCGTGCTGGCGCTCGCGGTGATCGTCCTGACCGGCATCCCGCTGATCCTGGCCGACCGGGCGATCGGGGGCGGGACGGGCACGGCCGGCTTGGCCGCCTCCTCCACCGCCGGGGCGGCGGCCGCCAACCCGCTGGCGATCGCCGCCGTCGCCCCGCAATTCGCCCCCTCGGCGCAGACCGCCACCGTGCTGGTGACGATCTGCATCATCGTCACCTCGATCCTCGTGCCGATCCTGACCGGGCTCTGGTACCGGCGCTTCGGGGCTGGCGTGGCCGAGGCCCGGGCCGAGGAAGAGGCCGGCGCGCCGCTGGCGGTCCCGGCCGAGTAGGCGCCCCGCGGCGGGTCCCTCAGAAGTCGACCGCGAGGCCCTTCACCTCCCAGTCGTCGTAGCGGACCGGGTCCAGGCCGCCGCGTCCCTGGCGCTCGGGCTTGGCGCTGATCTCGGCGGCCCGGGCGTCGATCGCCGCGCGGCGCTCGGCGGCCTCGGCGAGGGCGCGCTGCGCCGCCGGGCTGAGGATGCGGGGCGGGGCGGCGCCGTCTCCGGCCTCCGCGGCCGGTTCCTGTCGGTGCGGGTCCTGTCGGTGCGGGTCCTGTCGGTGCAGGTCTCGTGCGGTCGGCTCTTGCATCGCGCTCGCTCGGGTGTGAGGGCGTGGGTCGGGAAGACGTCGGATCTGGAGCAGAAGTGGCATCGCGGGACACAGGCCGCAACACGCGGAACGCAGCGGCACCGGGCGGGACCGGTCCGGACATCGCGGGACTGGGGGCGCGCCGCGCGGCGATGCAGGCGGTCGCGGCCCTGATCGGCCAGGAGCGCCCCCCCGCCCTCGACGACGCCCTCGCTCAGGCGATCCGCGCCGAGGCGCTGGCGCCGGCCGATGCCGGGCTGGCGCGGGCCATCGCGGTGGCGACCTTCCGCCGCTACGGGCTGATCCGGGCCGCCCTGGCCGCGCGGCTCGAGCGCGGGCTCCCGGCGGCCAAGCCGCAGCTCACTTCCCTTCTGGCCACCGCGACCGCCCAGATCCTCGACCTCGCGGTCCCCGACCACGCCGCGGTCGACCTCGCCGTGCGGCTCGCCAAGGCGGATACCCGCACGGCCCATCTCGCCGGGCTCGTCAACGCGGTGCTGCGCCGGGTCGCCCGCGAGCGCGACGCGATCCTGGCCGCGGACGCCGACGCCCTGGCGGTCAACACCCCGGACTGGCTCGCCCGCCGCTGGGTCGCGGCCTACGGGCCCGAGCGCGCGGCCGCGATCGCCCGCGCCCACCTCGCGGGGGCCGCCATCGACCTGACCCCGCGGGGCGAGCCCGCCGACTGGGCCGCGCGGCTCGGCGCCGTGACCCTGCCGACCGGCTCCCTGCGCCTGCCCGAGAACGGCCCGGCTATTCCCGAGCTGCCGGGCTTCCAGGAGGGAGCGTGGTGGGTCCAGGACGCCGCCGCGGCGTTGCCGGCCCGGCTCCTGGCGCCGCGGGACGGCACCCGCGTCCTCGACCTCTGCGCGGCGCCCGGCGGCAAGACCCTGCAGCTCGCCGCCACCGGCGCCCGGGTCACGGCGGTCGATCGGTCCGCACCGCGGCTGGAGCGCCTGCGCGAGAACGTCGCGCGGCTCGGCTTCGCCGTCGACGTCGTGGTCGCCGACGCCCTCGCCCTGGAGCCGCAGGACCACGACGCCGTGCTGCTCGACGCGCCGTGCTCGGCCACCGGGACGATCCGGCGCCATCCGGACGTGGCCTGGACGAAGGCCGAGGCCGATATCGGGCGGCTTGCCGCGCTCCAGGCGAAGCTCCTCGACCACGCGGCCGGGCTGGTGCGGCCGGGCGGCCTCCTCGTCTACTGCACCTGCTCGCTGGAGCCGGAAGAGGGCGAAGCGCAGGTGGCGGCGTTCCTGGCCCGCGATCCCCGCTACGCGCGGGTGCCGGTCCGGCCCGAGGAGGTCGGCGGCGCCGCGGCGCTGATCGACGACCGCGGCGACCTGCGCACGCTGCCGTGCCACCTGCCGGAGTTGGAGGGCGCCCGCGGCGGCCTCGACGGCTTCTTCGCGAGCCGCCTCCGGCGGGCGGACTGACCGGTCGCCCGCCTCCGCCCCGTCATTCCGGGGCGCCGCAGGCAAGCTCGGAACCCGGACCCGCCGACGGTGCGTTCCCGATCGTGTTGCAAAGGCCCGGAAGACAGGAGTCTGCCGGTCGGCACAGCCGCGCCGCGCCGCGACGCGATCCCTCTCTCGCACGGGAGAGGGACCTGCGCCCGACTCTCACATCGTTTCAGGGTCATGGGATCGATTCCGCCGTCCTCGCGAGCGGAGCGGAGCGGGCCAGGGTCGCGCCCCGCTCAATGACGTCGCGCAGCCCTGGGTCGCTTCGCTGCGCTCGCGATGACGAGAGGCGCGTCGACAGCGGCGCGCGGCTCGAATTACCTTGACAATGTTCCTATTTTGTGCTTCCTGACCGCACCTGTCCGCGGCGGCCCGGGAGCGATCCCGGGGCGTCCTTCGGGGGCCCGCCCGGTGGCTGACCGTGCGGGTCCGGGGACGGGGCGGCGCCCGCGTCGGTGGCTCTCAGCCGCCATCGACCCGGGCGACGGACCGGTGCGGGGCGTGCCTCGGACGCGGGCGTGAGACCGGGCGGCACTCTGCCCGGCGGGGTGAGGAAATGCCCCCGCGCCGACCCGCCTCTGGGCCGACCCTGAGCGACCTGCGGACCCGCCCACTACGAGGCGGGGGACGGCTGGAAGGCCACGGCGCCGATGCGGGTTCCGGAGGTGCGGGCACGGCGTGCGAGTACGGCGTGCCTG